>DASVAC010000061.1:0-17646 GCA_036376535.1 Gemmatimonadaceae bacterium
TGTAGCGGAGCGCGTCGGCGCCGTACAATTGGACGACGTCGAGCGGGTCGATGCCGTTGCCCAACGACTTCGACATCTTGACGTGCTGCATGTCGCGCACGGTGCCGTGCAGGTACACGGTGTGGAACGGCTCGCGGCCCATGAAGAAGTGGCCGGCCATCACCATCCGCGCCACCCAGAAGAACAGGATCTCGGGGGCGGACACCAGCACGTCGGTCGGATAGAACGCCCGCAGGTCGCGCGCGCCTTCGTTGGGCCAGCCTAACGTCGACATGGGCCAGAGCCACGACGAGAACCAGGTGTCGAGCACGTCCTCGTCCTGCCGCACGGAACCGCCGCACTGCGGGCACGCCGTCACGTCGTCGCGGCTCACGATGGGCTCTCCGCCGCACGCGTCGCAGTACCACACGGGGATGCGGTGGCCCCACCAGAGCTGCCGCGAGATGTTCCAATCCCGGATGTTCTCCATCCAGTTCACGTACACCGCTTCCCATCGTTCCGGCAGCACGCGCAGCCGTCCCGCGCGCAGCGCCTCGAGCGCCGGCTTGGCGAGCGGGGCCATGCGCACGAACCACTGGTCGGACAAGCGCGGCTCGACCACCGTGTCGCAGCGATAGCAGTGGCGCACCGCGTGCTGGTGCGGCTCGACCTTCACCAACTGCCCCGACGCGCGCAGCATGTCGACGATGCGCGCACGCGCGTCGAACCGGTCGAGTCCGCGCAGCGACTCGGGCACACGGCCCTGCGCGTCGGCGCCTTCACGCATCGCGCCCACTTCGTCGATCACCACGGGCATCGGCAAGCCGTGGCGGACGCCCACATCGAAGTCGTTGGCGTCGTGTGCCGGCGTGATCTTCACCACACCCGTGCCGAACGCCGGGTCCGCATATGGATCGGCGATCACCGGGATCTCGACGCCCACGATCGGCAGTACCACGTGCCGCCCAACGAGATCGCGATAGCGGTCGTCGTCGGGATGCACCGCCACCGCCACGTCGCCTAACATTGTCTCGGGACGCGTCGTCGCCACGACCAGCGTGCGACCCGGATCGCCCGCCACCGGATACGCGACCTGATAGAGCTCGCCGCGCTCGTCCGCGAATTCTGCCTCTTCGTCGGAGAGCGACGTGAGGCAGCGCGGGCACCAGTGGATCACGCGGTGTCCCTTGTAGATCAGGCCCGCCTCGTGAAGGCGCACGAACGCTTCGCGCACCGCGCGCGAGAGCTCGGGCGAAAACGTGTACGCCGTGCGCGTCCAATCGCACGACGCGCCGATCGCCTCGAGCTGCTCGAGAATCACGCCGCCAGTCTCGGCGACGTATCGCGCGGTGCGATCGACGAACGCGTCGCGTCCCAGATCGAATCGCGTGAGGCCTTCCTGCGCGAGCTGCCGCTCGATCACGTTCTGCGTCGCGATGCCCGCGTGGTCCGTGCCCGGCACCCAGAGCGCCTCGTCGCCCGCCATGCGACGCCACCGCACGATCACGTCTTGCACGGTGTTGTTCAATCCGTGTCCGACGTGCAGCACCGCCGTCACGTTGGGCGGCGGAATCACGATTACGAACGGAACGCGGTCGCCGCCGAGTCGCGTGGTGCGCTGTGCGTGCGCGGTGAACACGCCGGCGGCTTTCCACCCTGCGTACAGCGCGGCGTCGAGATGGGATGGATCGTATTGCGGAGCGAGGTCTGTGCGCATAGACCTCGAAAGATATTCGCTTGGGCGGGCCTCGACCAACGGGCCAGCCCAAGCGTGATGCTATTCCTGCTCCTCGCGCGTCGTCTCGCGATCGACAGGCTGGCGTCGCATTGCGCCGTGTTCGCGCCGCTCGTCGCGCGTCGGCTCAGCGGCATCGGCCCGACCGATGGCCAACCGATTCACCACCGACTCGACGCCCTCGACGCGACGCGCCACCGCGGCGGCGTGATGCGATTCGTCGTCGCTGTCCACCCATCCCGAGAGCTCGATCAAGCCGTCGCCGACGGCGCTGATGTCGATCGCTCGCTCGCGCAGCGTCGAATCGGCTTGAAACGCTTCGAGCACGTGATCCTCGAGCGCAGCGTGCGCGTCTTCCTCCTCCGCATCCTCGGCCTCGAACGCCGCCTCGAGCGCTTCGTCGTCTTCGAGCTCTTCTTCGTCCAACTCGTCATCGAAGTCGCTCTCGTGCGCCGATTCGCTTTCCGAGAGTTCTTCGTCGTCCGTCTCGCTCTCCTCGAGCTCGGCCCAACGATCCTTCACGCGTGCCGCGATGCCGGCGATGCCGCCGGACTTCTGTGCGACGAGTATCCCGACGGCGAATCCCGCGACTGCGCCGATCATGAGACTCGCGAAGGTCCCGCCGGATTCCGGCTCCTCGTAGCGAATGCGATACCGTGGCATAATCCGACCTGTGGCGGAGGGTGACTCGCAAGGATAATTTAGCGTGAAGCAGCAGAAGCGTGAGCGCAAGAGGCGCGCCCGCTGAGCGCCCGCGACCGCATGGTCTGCGCTCCTCCCGAATACGACACATGATCGATCGTTCGCCCATAGCACCCCCGCAAGTGAGCAGGGACCACGAGCTCACGCTCACACTTCCCGATGGCTCCGAGCGCCATGTTCCTGCAGGAACGTTGCCGCGCGACGTCGTCGCGTCCATCGGCGCCGGGTTGTTGCGCGCCGCCGTCGCTGTGGAAGTGGATGGTGACGTGCAGGATCTCGTCACGCCGCTCCGGAGGGGCGGTCCGTTCCGTGTGCTCACGGAAAGGGATGCGCCCGCGCTGGACGTGTTGCGCCACTCGGCCGCGCACATGCTGGCCACGGCCGTGCGGCGTCTCAGACCGCGCGCCAAGATCGGCTTCGGCCCCGCCATCGAGGACGGCTTCTACTACGACTTCGAGGTCGAGCAGCCGTTCACGCCCGAGGACCTGAATGCGTTCGAGGACGAGATGCGGAAGGTGGCGCAGGAGAAGTATCCGTTCGTGCGCGAAGAGGTGAATCGCGCCGACGCGGAGCGCCGCTTCGCCGACGACCCGCTCAAGCTCGAGCGATTGGCAGAGCTCGGCGACGACGAGGTGATTTCGGTGTACACGGACGGTCCGTTCGTCGATCTGTGCCGCGGACCGCACGTACCCGATACGTCGCGCGTGAAGCACATCAAGCTGATGCACACGGCGGCAGCGTACTGGCGCGGCGACGAGCATCGGCAACAACTGCAGCGCATCTACGGCACGGCCTGGTTCTCCAAGGATGACCTGGACGCGTACCTGCATCGCCTCGAGGAGGCGAAGCGCCGCGACCATCGCACGTTAGGCAAGGAGCTCGATCTCTTTTCGGTGGACCAGCGCGTTGGGCCGGGCCTCATTCTCTGGCATCCGCGCGGGGCGATCATCCGGAACGAGATCGAGACCTACGAGCGTGACCTCGTGCTCCGCCACGGCTACGACCTCGTGTACACGCCGCACATCACGAGCGAGAAGTTGTTCGAGATCTCCGGCCACATCGTGAACTTCCGCGAGAACATGTTCGGCGCGATGGAAGTGGAAGGTGCGTCGTACCGCCCAAAGCCGATGAACTGCCCGGGGCACATCTGCATCTACCAGGCGCACCAGCGTTCGTATCGCGACTTGCCGCTGCGGTTCGCGGAGTTCGGCACGGTGTACCGCTACGAGCGGAGCGGCGTGCTGCACGGGATGCTGCGCGTGCGCGGCTTCACGCAGGACGACGCGCACGTGTTCTGTACGCCCGAGCAGGTCGACACGGAGATCGAGCGATTGCTCGACCTGGTCGACGAGATGCTGCGCGTGTTCGGCTATCCGTACACGATCGAGCTGTCGACGCGCCCGGACAACGCGCTCGGCGCCCCCGAAGTGTGGACGAGCGCCGAGAACATGCTCGCGCGCGCGCTCGAGCGGCGCGGACAGGCGTACACGATCGACGCGGGCGGCGGCGCGTTCTACGGACCCAAGTTGGACTTCAAGCTGATCGACGCGATCGGACGGAAGTGGCAGGGTCCGACGGTTCAGCTCGACTTCAATCTGCCGGAGCGATTCGGCCTCGAGTACATCGGTGCCGACAACCAAGCGCACCGGCCGGTGATGCTGCACCGCGTGCTGGTGGGTTCCATGGAGCGATTCGTGGGCGGGCTCATCGAGCACTACGCGGGTGCGTTCCCGCTGTGGCTCGCGCCCGAGCAGCTGCGCGTGATTCCGATTACGGATGAGGTGCGCGATGCGGCGGCGGCGGTGGCCGCGCGCGCCAAAGAATCGGGGCTGCGCGTCTCGCTGGATGACCGCGCGCAAACGCTCAACTATCGCATAGCGGAAGCCGAGCGGCTCAAGACGCCGTACATGGCGATCGTCGGCAAGCGCGAGGCGGCCGCGGGCACAGTGGCGCTGCGCGAGCACCGGTTAGGCAGGGACCAGAAGCCGCAGGTGATGCCGGTGGACGATCTCGTTAGGCGGCTGGTCGACGAAGTGAGGACGCGGTCCCTGACCGGCGTCGATCAGGCAGCGGCGAGGTAGGGAAGGCGGGAAGCGCTCCGCTTCGCGTCGGTGGTTCGGTGACGTAGAACGTCGCGGAATGCACCGAACGAACTGAGGCGATCGAGTTGGCGGACAAGTTCCGGTCGTCCGTCATTCGTTGGTCGTTTCGTGCTTTCCAACCCGTCGTCCGTCATGCGTCGTGCGTGATCAGCGCTGGGCCGAGCGAAAATGATGCGACCTGCGGCCGTCCCGGACGACGAACAACGGACCACGGGTAGGCAAGCACGAAACGAACAACGAATGACGGACCGATCCGGCGCCAGGACTGAGCCTCGGTGGTGAGCGAGCGCTTCCCGCTCTCCCATCCGGTTGACTGCAGCGCGCCGCACCGTGATGGTTAGTCAACCGAACTCGTGAGAGCGGCATGTCTCCGATTGTCCGGCACGACGGATCCGCGCACGACCCTTCCAGCGCAGCGAAATGTCGCGAGCTGCTTGGAGAAGTCGCGGCCGATTCCAAGTCTCGCACCCAGTTATGGACGTCGTTTCTCGGGCGAACCGCTCTCGCACGCGTCGCCGAAGTTGGTGTTTGGAAGGGCGATTTCGCCGCGGCGATGCTCGCCGCGTGCCCGGCGATCGACACGTACGTGATGATCGATCCATGGCGCCACCTCGATGAGTGGAACAAGCCCGCCAACGTCGCGGCGGGTACCTTCGAGGGCATTCGCGCCGAAGCAATGGCGAAAACCGAATTCGGGGCGACGCGCAGGCAGGTGTTGCGCGGCACGACGCTCGAGGTGGTCGATTCCATCGATGACGGCTCGCTCGATTTCGCCTACATCGACGGCGACCACACGCTGCGCGGTATCGTCACCGATCTCGTGGCGATGCGGCCGAAGATTCGCGCCGGCGGATTCCTGGCGGGCGACGACTTCTGCCCCAACGTGTGGCAGCATGGCGCGGCGTACGAGCCGACGCTCGTGTTCCCGGTCGCGGTCGATGTCGCGCTCGCCATGCGCGCGACCATCTTCGCGCTCCCATTCAACCAGTTTCTGATCGTGCTGCCTAACGAAGGCGAGCGCGGGCGGGGCGCATTCGTCGATCTCGTGGGCGCCTATCCGACGCTCGACCTCGGCGCACAGGTGCGACCGCCGCGACCGGGACTCGGCGATCGCCTGCGTGACGCACTCTCGGCGGTGCGCGGCGGGACGCGGCCGCGCGCCTAACTGGTGTGCGCCGGCTCGCTGGACGGCGGCACCAGACCCTTCATGCGCAAATACACGACGATGTTGCCGTAGTGCTCCCACGTGTGCCAGAGATTCCAGTTCAACATGCCGAACCGCGTCCGATTCTGGTCCTTGACCATCTCCAGCCCCGTCGAATCTGTGAGCGCCGAGTAGGCACCGTCGCAATACGCGAACGCCGCCTTGAGTGCCTCGACGAGGTCGCTCTTCTTCGACAACGAATTCTCGATTTGCCGATAGGCGCCCTTTCGCACCTCACCCTTCACGGGTGAGCAGAGGTTGTACTGGTCGTCGGCCACGTGCGCCACCTGCTGGCCGAACGTGCGCACGTCGGGCGACGGTTTGAAGCTGTAGTCTGCCCCCGGCATCTTCTCCGCGGCGCGCATGAAGTAATCGCGGATCGTTTTGTAGTCCGATTGCAGACCCGCGCTCAACAGATTGGCCTGCGCCGCGCAGATGTTCGTGCTGCCGGCGATGACGGCGATTAGTGCGAGTACGGTTAGCCGTTTCATGGTAAGTGCTCCGTGCCAAGGCGCGACGCATTGCCTGCGGTGACTCCGGCTCCTCGAACCGATACCGCACGAGGCCCGGACCCTTGTGCGGAGTTCCCGCGATTCCCGGAGCGCACCTCAAGCGCTGCGTTCTTTCGCTCTGCGGCGCGACGATTTGATCCGGGGTTCCGCGCCGTCCAAAGCCATCGTAGCCCTCGCACGACGGCGTGCTCCGCGCGATGCGTCAGCTCATCGCATTTCCGGTAGCGTTAGGCTCGCGGACCACGCGGGGCGTGCCGGAGTGCGCGCGGACGGACGGCAAGCGCGTGAGCGCTTGGATATCCGAGCGGTCAGGGGATCGCACCCTTGGGAGGTATGATCGCGAGGACTGTTTTGGCCCCTTGGTCCAATGGGAGGGCGCGTGACCGCGGATCATGAGGCAGGGGTTCGATTCCCCTAGGGTCCACCGTATTCCGTTGCTTTTTGCCGTCTGCACTCGTAGTTTCAATTGCCGGGGCAAGCTGGGTCTCGCAAACCCGCGCCATGCGCAAAGGCGACCCTCGGTGCACGTCGGTGGACCCTAGGCGCCCAGGGCCGCTCCCTCAATGGGGGAGCGGCCCTTTGTTTGTGTGGCCGACCCGAATTCGCCGCAGACGCTCGTTGTACGACATCCGTCCTGCGCGTAATCTTCATAGGATGTAATGCGCCCGCTGACCCGTCGACACGCGACTCATGGCTGACCCTACTCGTACACCCGTCATCATCAGCGCCGTTCGTACCCCGATCGGCAAATTCCTCGGCGCCCTCACGCCGGTAACCGCCCCATCCCTCGGCGCCACCGCCATCAAGGCTGCCGTCGCCCGCTCGCAGGTCCCGCTCGATGACATCGATGAAGTCATCATGGGCAACGTGATCCAGGGCGGTGAAGGGCAGGCCCCGGCCCGGCAGGCAGCCATCCACGCCGGCATTCCGGGTTTGGTCCCCGCGCTCACGATCAACAAGGTGTGCGGCTCCGGCCTCAAGGCCGTGATGCTGGCCGCGCAGTCGATCAAGGCCGGCGATCAACAGGTGGTGGTCGCGGGCGGACAGGAGTCGATGTCGAACGCGCCGTTCTACGTGTACGGGATGCGCGGCGGCATCAAGTTCGGCGACCAGCAGTTGGTCGACGGACTCATCAAGGACGGCCTCTGGTGCTCGTTCTGCGACGTCCACATGGGGGGGCACGCCGAGTACACGGCGAAGAAGGCCGGCATCACGCGGAAAATGCAGGACGAGTTCGCGCTCGCGTCGCACCAGAAGGCGGTGGCTGCGATCGACGCCGGCAAGTTCGACGCCGAGATCGTTCCGGTGGAGATCGCCGGCAAGAAGGGACCGACCAGCGTGTGCGTGGACGAGGGTCCGCGGCGCGACACGTCGATCGAGCAGCTGGCCAAGCTGCGCCCGGCCTTCCCCAACGACGCGCCCAAAGACATTCCGCCTAACGAGCTGACCGTCACCGCCGGCAACGCCCCCGGCCTCAACGACGGCGCGTCTGCGTTGGTCGTGACGTCCGAGGCGTACGCTCTGGCGCACGGGCTGCCGATCATGGCGCGGATCACGGGCTACGCGACCGGCGGCGGCGAGCCGCGCGATCTCTTCTTCGCGCCGATCGTGGCCGTGAACAATCTCATGCAGCGCACGGGCGCCAAAATCGGCGACTACGATCTCATCGAGGCCAACGAGGCCTTCGCCGCGCAGGCGCTGGCCGACGGACAGGCCCTCAAGTGGGATTGGACCCGCGTGAACGTCAACGGCGGCGCGATTGCGTTAGGCCATCCGATCGGCGCCTCGGGAGCGCGGATTCTCACCACGCTCCTGTTCGCCATGCGCGATCGCGACGTGCACACCGGCATGGCCACGTTGTGCCTCGGCGGCGGCAACGCCGTCGCCCTGAGCGTGGAGCGCGTCAACTGATGGGACACACCGCGGTTCTCGCGTCGCGCGATCGCCGCATCACGGTCGCGGGCATCATCGGGTTCGCGGCGGCGCTCGCCGCGGCGTCGCAGGTCGCGATCCCGGTGCCGGGGACGAGCGTCCCGATGACACTGCAGCCGCTCGCGGTCGTGTTGGCCGGCATCTGCCTGGGCCCGTACGCCGGTGCGGCGAGCATGGTGCTGTACCTCTCGGCCGGCGCGGCCGGACTTCCCGTGTTCGCGCCCGAAGGACTGCCCGGCGTCGCGCGGCTCTTTGGCCCCACGGGCGGCTTCCTCCTCGCCTATCCGTTAGGCGCGTTCGCCGCGGGCTGGATCGTGAGGCATCGGCCGCGCCGCTTCGCGTGGCGCGCGCTTGCCGCGGCGTGCGGCATTGCCGTCATTCACGCGGGCGGCGTCGCGCAGCTCGCCGTCCTCACGGGGAGCCTCGGGCGAGCCTTCGTGCTCGGCTCGTTGCCATTCCTCGGCATGGACGCGGTGAAGGCCCTGCTCGCCGCGCTCTACTCGCCCCGCTTCTCCGATCGCGCGCCCGCTTGACGGCGCGCGATTTCTTTTATCGACCCTCCGGATCGCTCCGCGCGCCGTGGCAGTGGATCGGCTTTCTCATCGTTGCGTCGTCGGTCGCGCTGCTGACGGCAGGACTGACGGCGCCGTATGCACTGCGCGTGCTGTCGGAGACGGCGCTCAGCTTCTGGTCGCTCCTCTTGGGGCTGGTGGTCGCGCACGTCGTGATGGTGCGCTGGGTGGATCGCAGTACGTGGTTGCCCTTGGGCCTCTCGCGCAGGTCGGCCACGCCGGCGCGCCTGGCGGTGGGCTTGGTGGCCGGATCGTTAGGCATCCTGGCGCCATCCGGCGTGCTGCTCGCCGTGCACTCGCTGCGCGAGGAGCCGGCCACCGCGGTGTATTCGTGGTTCCACTACGCGGCGTCGTGGGCCGTCTTGTTTCTCCCGCAGTCGTTGGCCGAGGAACTGCTTTCTCGCGGGTATCTGTTCGCGCGGACGCGCGAGGCCATTGGCTGGCCGCTCGCGCTCGCGATTACCAGCGTCGGGTTTGGTCTCCTGCACTACAAAAATCCCGGCGCGACTCCGGAGGCTATCGGCATCGTGATCATCGCGGGATTTTTTCTGGGCGGCATTTTGCTGCTCACGCGCAGTCTCTACGCGGCGTGGATGGCGCACTTCGCGTGGAACTGGTCCATGGCCGCGCTGCTACATGCTGCGGTGAGCGGACTGCCGGCGCAGCCGCCGGACTATCGCGTGGTGGCCAACGGTCCCGCGTGGCTGACCGGCGGCGCCTGGGGACCGGAGGGCGGCGTCGCCGCCGCGTTGGGCATGGCCGCATGTATCGTCGTACTCGTCGCGTGGCAGCGTCGGTCGCCACGCGCTGCACCCTTTGAACGCATCGAGACATGAGCGAACGCATCGTCGTGGTAGGCGCAGGCCAGATGGGCAACGGGATCGCGCACGTGTTCGCGGCGGCGGGACATCCCGTGACGATGATCGACGTGTCGCGCGACGCGCTGGCTCGCGGACGCGCGACGATCGAAAAGAACATGGCGCGCCAGGTGCAGAAGGGCACGCTCGATGCCGCTGCCCGCGACGCCGCGCTCGGCCGCATCGCGCTCTCGGAAACGCTGGAGCCGGTGCGCGAGGCCGACATCGTCATCGAAGCGGCCACCGAGAACGCCGAGCTCAAGTTCCGCATCTTCGGCGACCTCGACGCCGCGGCGCCTAACGGAGCCATCCTCGCGTCCAACACGAGCTCCATCTCCATCACGGAGATCGCGGCCCGCACGGGACGGCCGGCGCAGGTGATCGGCATGCACTTCATGAACCCGGTCCCGGTGATGCAGCTGGTCGAAGTCATCCGCGGCCTCGCGACCTCCGATGAGACGACCACGCGCGTGCTCGACCTGGCGAAGCGACTGGGCAAGACACCCGTCGAAGTGAACGATTATCCGGGCTTCGTGAGCAATCGCGTCCTCATGCCGATGATCAACGAAGCCGTCTATTGCTTGATGGAAGGTGTGGGGAGCGCCGACGCGATCGATACGGTGATGAAACTCGGCATGAACCACCCCATGGGACCGCTCGCCCTCGCGGACCTCATCGGACTCGACACGTGCGTGTCGATTCTCGAGGTGCTGCACCGCGGTTTGGGCGACCCCAAGTACCGGCCGTGTCCGTTGCTCCGCAAGTACGTCGCGGCCGGATGGTTAGGCCGCAAAACGGGCCGCGGCTTCTTCTCCTACTGAGACCGATTTTATGTCCTGGGCTCTCATCCCACTCACCGAAGAACAGCGCGGCATTCAGCAGCTCGCGCGCGACTTCGCGCGCGAGGAGATCGCCCCGCACACCGACGCCTGGGATCGCGACGCCGTGTTCGACCGCGGCATCATCACCCGGTTAGGCGAGCTCGGATTCCTCGGCATGCTCATCCCCGAGGAGTTGGGCGGGCTGGGCCTCGATACGTGCACGTATCTCGTCGCGCTCGAGGAAATCGCCGCCGTCGATGCATCGGTGGCCGTCGCGATGAGCGTGCACAACTCGCTGCCCACCCAGATGATCCTGCGCTGGGGCACGACCGAGCAGCAGGCGCGCTACCTCACGCCCATGGCGCGCGGCGAGTGGTTAGGCGCCTTCGCGCTGTCCGAGCCCGACGCCGGCTCCGACGCCGCGGCCATGCACACGCAAGCCGTGCGCGACGGCGACTGCTGGGTGCTGAACGGGACCAAGGCGTGGGTCTCGAGCGGCAGCCACGCCGAGGTCATCCTCGCCATGGCGCGCACCGACAAGCCCGGCGACCGCCGCGGCGCACGCGGCATCAGCGCGTTCATCGTCACGCCCGACATGCCGGGCTTCAAGGTCGGCAAGAAAGAAGACAAAATGGGGTTGCGCGCGTCGCCCACCGTGCAGCTCGTCTTCGAGAACCTGCGCGTGCCCGCGGCCAATCTGTTAGGCGACGAGGGATCTGGCTTCCTCTACGCGATGCAGTCGCTCGACAACGGACGCCTCGGCATTTCCGCGCAGTCGATCGGCATCGCGCGAGCTGCCCTCGAAGTCGCGACCGCCTATGCCGCGGAGCGGCGTCAATTTGGCAAGCCGATCAAGGAATTTCAGGCCATTCAATTCAAGCTCGCCGACATGGCCACGCGCATTACGGCGGCACGCGCGCTGCTGTATGCTGCTGCGTCGGCCAAGGACCGGGGCGAGCCCATTACCCAGTTCAGCAGCATGAGCAAGCTCATGGCGAGCGAAACCGCCATGTGGGTGACCACCCAGGCCATTCAGATCCTTGGCGGATACGGGTACGTGCGGGATTATCCCGTCGAGCGGCTGTTCCGCGACGCGAAGGTGACCGAGATCTACGAAGGGACGTCCGAGATACAGCGCATTGTGATCGCGCGAGAGTTGTACGCGAACTGATGGCTTGGGCTTCTGCCAAGCGCCTTTTTCACCAGCTATCCCACTTATGACAATCACCGAAATCGCACCCCCGTCCGGCACGCAGAGCCTGTTCGAGCGCATCGCCGACATGGGACACGAGCAGCTCGTCCTGTGCAGCGATCCGTCTGCCGGCTACCGCGGCATCATCGCGGTCCACAGCACCACGCTGGGCCCTGCGTTAGGCGGCACGCGGTTCTGGAACTATGCGTCCGACGAAGAAGCCATCATCGACGCGCTGCGCCTGGCCCGCGGCATGACCTACAAGAACGCCGTGGCCGGCCTCAACCTGGGCGGCGGCAAGTCCGTCATCATCGGCGACAACCGCACCACCAGCCGCGAGATGTTGTTCCGCGCGCACGGCCGCTTCGTCGAGGGTCTGGGCGGTCGCTACGTGACCGCCGAAGACGTCGGCACCAGCACGAGCGACATGGACTTCGTCCACATGGAGACCGAATACGTGACCGGTCTCGCCGGACGCTCGGGTGATCCGTCGCCCGTCACCGCACACGGTGTGTTCCGCGCGATTCAGGCCGCGGCCAAACACCGCTGGGGCAGCGACTCGCTCTCGGGCAAGACCGTCGCCATTCAAGGTTGCGGACACGTCGGGGCGTACCTCGCGAAGGAGCTGCACGAAGCGGGCGCGAGCCTCGTCGTCACCGACATCGACGCCGAGCGTGTGAAGCGCGTCGTGACCGACCTCGGTGCGCGTGCCGTGGAGCCCGGCGAGATCTACGGCGTCAAAGCCGACATCTTCGCGCCCTGTGCGTTAGGCGCGGTGATCAACGACAAGACCATCCCGCAGCTCAAGGTGGAGATCGTGGCCGGCGCGGCCAACAACGTGCTGCTCGAGGAGCGCCACGGCGATGCGCTCGAGGAGCGCGGCGTGCTGTACGCGCCCGACTACGTCGCCAACGCCGGCGGCGTGATCAATGTCTACAGCGAGCTCGCGAATTGGGATCCGGCGCGCGCGCTCCGCAAGGCGGACGAGATCTACGCCACCACCCTCGGCGTGTTCGACATCGCACGCGCCGAAGGCATCCCCACCTATGAGGCAGCCGACCGCCTGGCCGAACGGCGGTTGAAGGCAGTTGGCTCACTCGTGAAAACTTGGCCACAATGGCCAAATCGATAGCCGACAATTCGCCGGCGACCAAACTCGATCTCGCGTTTCCGCGGCGATGCCAGGACGAAGCTCAACGACTTTGAAAACGGACAACCCCGGACAGAAACGGACACGGCAGGTCCTTTGGAAAACTGCAACAGCAACACTGTCGGTTAGATATTTGTTGGCATTGCAGTTCTAAAAAAGCTTCTGCTTTGTCCGTTGGTGCCCGACTTGTCCGTTTTCAACTCGTTGGACCATGATTCCGGTTCGGCGGCGGATTCGGCGGAACTGCAACAGCGTTAAGCGACAGTGAGAAACGACCTCTCGCTCCACTCTCACCGGCTCAGCCATGCCCGATTGGTCTAACTGGTCCAACCGTCCGACCTCGGAGCTCAAGCGTACCGACCCGGACATCGCGCGCGCGATCGAGGACGAGACGCGGCGGCAGGGCGAGGGATTGGAGCTCATTGCCAGCGAGAACTTCGTGTCGCCGGCGGTGATGGAAGCGATGGGATCGCCGCTCACCAACAAGTACGCGGAAGGCTATCCGGGCAAACGGTACTACGGCGGCTGCGAGTTCGTCGACGTGGCCGAGCAGTTGGCCATCGATCGCGCGAAGATGTTGTTCAACGCCGAGCACGCGAACGTGCAGCCGCACTCGGGTGCGCAGGCAAACATGGCCGTGTTCTTCGCCTTCGTGAAACCCGGCGACACGGTGCTCGGCATGGGGCTGTCTAACGGAGGCCATCTGACCCACGGCTCTCCGGTCAACTTCTCGGGGTTCCTGTATCACGCCGTCGCGTACGGCGTCCGCGAGGACACGGGTCGCATCGACATGGACCAGGTGCGCGATCTCGCGACGCAGCACAAGCCGAAGATGCTCATCGCGGGCTTCAGCGCGTATTCGCGCACGCTCGACTTCGCGGCGTTCGCGGAGATCGCGCGCGAGGTCGACGCGAAACTGATGGTCGACATGGCGCACGTGGCCGGACTCGTCGCTGCCGGCATTTCGCCGTCGCCCGTTCCGCACGCCGATGCGGTCACGACCACCACGCACAAAACGCTGCGTGGTCCGCGCGGCGGATTGATCCTCTGCAAGCAGGAGTACGCGGCCGCCATCAACAAACAGGTCTTCCCCGGCATGCAGGGCGGTCCGCTGATGCACGTGATCGCCGCCAAGGCCGTGTCGCTGCTCGAGGCGCTGCAGCCATCGTTCGTCACATACGCGCGGCAGGTTGTGGCGAATGCGCGCGAGCTGGCCGACGCGCTGATGCATCGCGGCTACGCGGTCGTGTCGGGCGGGACTGACAACCACCTCATGCTGGTCGACCTACGAGCGCGCGGACTCACTGGCAAAGCGGCCGAAGCCGCGCTCGGCGCAGCGGCGATTACTGTGAACAAGAACACCGTGCCCGGCGAGACGCAGTCGCCGTTCGTCACCAGCGGCATTCGCATCGGGACAGCAGCTGTCACCACGCGCGGCATGAAGGAAACGGAGATGCGCCGCATCGCGGAGCTCATCGATCGCGTGTTGACCAATGCGACGGACGACGCCGTCATTCGCGAGGTCCGTCGCGATGTCCACGATCTGACATCCGGCTTCCCGCTCTACACACCGGCCGAAGAGCCCGCCGCACGGTTGTAATTCCGGAGGCGGCGTCGCATCTTTGGCCCTGAGCCCGCTCGCGGCGTCCGCCGCACGTGGGCGCTCTCTCTGCGAAGGGTCGCTCACTTTGCCGCTGTGCTTTCAGGACGGCATCATGGACCGCCTCCGGGCGCGCGATGCGCGCTATCGGGAGGATGCGTACCTGTTCGTGCTCGCTGCGCTGGAGTATTGCCAGACGCGGCTCGATGAGCGCCGCCACATCGCAGGCCGCGAGTTGGCCATGGCGTGTCGTGACCTCGCGCTCGAGCACTTCGGCGTGATGGCCCGCCTCGTGCTCGAACACTGGGGTGTTCGCACGTCGGCCGACATCGGTGAGGTTGTGTTCAATCTCGTCGACGAAGGATTGCTCATCAGCCAACCGACCGACACGCGCGACGAGTTCGCCGGCGTGTTCGATTTCGACCAGGCGTTCGAACGCGAATATCCGTGGAGCGTTCTGCAAACCGGTTGAGCGAGTAGTACGTCGCGCGTGACAGCGCAACGAGATGTCGGAAGGCGTTGAGCGGGAGGAGGTGAGGCCACATGGATGTCAACGAGCTTCCTGCGTGCCGCAAATGCGGCAAGGGCACGATGCTCCCGCTGAGCGACTACGGCCGCGACGGAGCGCCCATCACGTTCAAGGCCTGGGTGTGCAACAACCCGGAATGCGGATTCAACATTCGCATCGATAACGGGGAAATCAGTTTCGGGCGCACCATAGGACAATCGCACAAGTGAGAGGGAGCGTGCACGCGCGGTAGGCACCGCGGCGCGATGACCGTGGTCGCGCGCTCTGCCGCTCGTCGCTCATCGAGTGCTCTCCTTCCACGTGTCCGTCACCAACGCGCGCGAATCGGCGGCGCGCGACTCCGCCGCGATTGCGCTCGGTGTGCCGTCGCGCGCGCTGATGCAACGCGCGGGCGCCGCGGCGGCTGGTGAAATCACGAAGCTCTTCGCCGACAGTCTCGCGCACGGCGTGGTGGTGTACGCCGGTCCAGGCAACAACGGTGGCGATGGGTGGGTCGTGGCGCGGTGTCTCGCCGCGTGCGGGGTGCGCGTGCACGTCGTGCCTGTGGTTGCACCCGCCACCGAAGACGCGCGCGCCGAGCGCGGACTCGCGCAACCGATGCTCGACGCCGCGCGTCCCGCGAATGCGCGTGTGATCGTCGACGCACTGCTCGGCACGGGCGTTGGCGGCGCACCGCGCGGCGCGATCGCGGAAGCCATTCGCGACATCGATCGTGCGCGCGCCGCGGGCGCGTCGGTGGTCGCGCTCGATCTGCCGACCGGTGTCGACGCCGACTCCGGCAACGCCGAAGGGGCCGTGCGCGCCGACGTCACGCTCACGTTCGGCACGATGAAGCGCGGGTTGCTCATCGCGCGCGGCAACGCGGGGCGCATCCTACTGCTGGACATCGGGCTGCCGCCGGGCGACGCGACCACGCCATCGCTCGTCACGCCGGCGTGGGTGCGCCACGTGATCCCGCCGATCGCGGCCGACGCGCACAAGGGCGTACGCCGCAAACTGGTGATCGTGGGCGGTCAGTTAGGCATGGCGGGCGCCGCGGTCTTCGCCGCGCGCGCGGCGATGCGCGCCGGCATCGGGATGGTGCGCGTGGTGGTGGCGCGCGAGTGTGTGCCGATCGTGCAGGAGGCCGCGCCGCACGCGATGGCGCGCGCGTGGCCGAGCGAGCGGCCGGAGGATCTGGACGACGCGATCGTTCGTTGGGCGGACGGGGTGCTGATCGGCCCGGGGTTAGGCGACTCGCCGCAGAGCCGGGCGCTGGTCGAGCGCGTGCTGCGCGCGTGGCGCGGGCCGGTGGTGGTGGACGCCGACGGCCTCAACGTGTTCGCGGGCGAAGCGGCAAAGTTAGGCACGCTGCTCGCCGGACGGCCGGCACTCCTCACGCCGCATGCCATGGAATTGGCGCGGCTCTACGGTGCCAACCCGCAGGAAGTGCTCGTCCGCCGGTTCGACATCGCGGGCGAGCTGGCGCGCGTGGCGCACACGGCGGTGCTGCTCAAGGGTGTGCCGACGGTCATCGCCGACGCGGCGGGCGGCCGCCTCGTGAGCGCGGCGGGCACGCCCGCGTTGGCGGCGGCCGGCAGCGGCGACCTCCTGTCCGGCATCGCGGCCACGCTCCTCACGCAGTTAGGCGACGGGCTCGCCGCCGGCGCCGCCGCGGCCTGGGTCCACGGCCGCGCCGCCGAGATCGCATCGATGGGACGGGGGCCCCGCGGCGTGACCCTCGACGACGTCGAATCCTGTATCGGCGCCGTGTGGCCGGACCTGGCCGCCGCGCGCGCCCCGCGCTACCCGGTCCTCTGCGAGCTCCCCGCCATCCAGTCGTAGATCCGTGCAACGCTTGGGTACGACATGAGGCGGATTCGCCGAGAGGTCGGTTTCTTGATTTCAAACGGCTCGAGATCCGGCCTCGAACCTATTTTTCAGGGTCTTCGGGGAAGTTCGTGAGAATGAGGCGACAGGTCGGTGCACCTCGGCGGCTAAGTCCGGTGGGAGCGCGACGTGAGGGCTAACGGGAGGCGCGCATGGAACGCTTCTTCGCTCTTTGGTGAAGGGTAACGACAAGGAAACTGTAGGGATAACGACAGGCATTGCTCCGCTGCGCGCAGGAAGAACGATCACAGTAGCGAGAGCAGTTTTTTTCTTTGGCCGGTTCAACCGGTCAATGCAACGGGTGCGGCGTCCCCGTGGTCCGTCATTCGTTGTTCGTTTCGTGCTTTCCTACCCGTGGTCCGTTATTCGGTGTGCGTCATCCGGCGACGGCCGTGGCGGGCGTCTCAGTCGCATCATGCTTTGGCGACGCACTGGTCACGAACAACGACGGACGGACGACGGGTAGGAAAACACGAAACGAACAACGCAGGACGGACCACGGGGAGGCCGCACCAGTTGCATTGACCGGTTGAACCGGCCTTTGATGCCGTAGCAGTTTTGTTGACGAACCTCACCACGCGGACCGTACTGCCCGTCAAACCGCGCTATTGGACGTGCGATTCGAAATGCAGACGCGGTCTCCTGCGCCAGACTGGTTGCATGCATTAACCCGCCAAGCCGCAATCCGGTCACACACGTTACATCTTGTCAGTAAGGGAGACGTGTGTCCTAGCGAGAACTACTGCACGCGCCTAGCGTTGGCCATCTGCGCGACACGCTCACGGCCCATCTGGAACCGAGCGCCGTCGGGCAGGATTCTCAGTGTACGCCTCCGTTCTGATGTTCTCAGCGCGACGGCACACCATTCACTATTCTGCCGGAGCTCTCGA
>DASVAC010000062.1:0-38880 GCA_036376535.1 Gemmatimonadaceae bacterium
CCGCCATCGTGGTCATCATGATTGGCCGGAACCGGACGGAGCAGGCCTCGAGGATCGCGTCGTGGGCCGACTTCCCCTGGCCCCGCTCGGCCTCGATGGCGAAGTCGATCATCATGATCGCGTTCTTTTTGACCAATCCGATCAACATGATGATGCCGACGAACGCGTAAATGCTCAGATCGGTGTGAAAGATGAACAACGACAGCAGCGCGCCGAATCCGGCGAACGGCAAACCGGACAAGATCGTAAGCGGATGGACGAAGCTCTCGTAGAGAATGCCGAGCACGATGTAGATGACGACGACGGCCAGCACGAGAAGGCCCAACAATCCGGCCTGTGCCTGTTGGAATGCCTGCGCCGTTCCTGAGAATGCCGTCGAGACGCTCGACGGAAGGATCTCGGTGGCTGCCTGCTGCACGCGTGAAACTGCGTCGCCCAAGGACACGCCCGGCGCGAGGTTGAACGACAACGTCACCGACGGCAATTGTCCCGAGTGATTCACCGTGAGAGGACCGATGTCGGGCGACAGGTGCGCTACCGCCGACAGCGGCACGAGATCTCCGCTGCTCGACTTCACGTACAGGAGGTTCAGTGCCGACAGGTCGCGTTGGTACTGGGCCTCGAGCTCCATCACCACCCAGTACTGGTTGTTCGACGTGTAGATTGTCGACACCTGTGCCTGACCGTACGCGTCGTACAGGGCGTTCTCGATCTGCGATGCGGTCACGCCCAACGACGACGCACGGTCACGATCGATCGCGACGTTCACCTGCGGATTCTTGATCTGCAAGTCGGTGGTGACGTCCTGCAGACCAGGAATGTTCTCCATGCGCGCCAGCAGCTTGTTGGACGCCGCGTACATCGCTTGAATGTCGGCGCTCTGGAGCGTGAACTGGTACTGGCTCTTGGTGGAGTGTCCGCCGATGTTGATCGCCGGCGGATTCTGCAGATAGACCCGCATGCCGGTGAGCGATGCGAATTTCTGTTCCTCCTCCTGCAGAATCTGGTCTGCCGACAACTTCCGCTGGTCGAGGGGCTTGAGGTGCAGCAGCACACGACCGTCGTTGATCGTGTTGTTCGGCCCGCCGGTACCTACCGAGACCATGTAATCGGAGACGTTCGGATCTGCTTGGATGATCTTCGAGACCTGCTCCGAATGCGCGACCATGGCGTCGAACGAGGTGCCTTCAGCCGCTTCAGTCGTTCCGAACAGGAAGCTCTGGTCCTCGGTGGGCAGGAATCCTTTGGGCGTTACGACTGCGAGCAGTGCCGTGCCGAGTAAAATCAGGCCCGCGAACACGAGCACTTTGCGACGGTGATCCATCGCGGTGCGCAGCGTGCGCTCGTACGCCGCGAGCACCCGATCGTAGATCCGCTCGGTGGCATTGAAGAATCGGCCGTGTTCCTCGCCGTGATGCGACTTGAGGAACCGGCTGCACAGCATCGGCGTGAGGGTGAGCGAGACGAAGCCCGAGACCAGAATGGCGACACCGATCGTCACTGCGAATTCGTGGAACAGGCGGCCGATGAGGCCACCCATGAACAGAATCGGGATGAACACCGCCACGAGCGACATCGTCATCGACAAGATGGTGAAGCCGATCTCGCGCGACCCATCGAGCGCGGCCTGGAACACCGGTTCGCCCATCTCGATGTGCCTAACGATGTTCTCGAGCATGACGATCGCGTCGTCCACGACGAAGCCCACTGATAGCGTGAGCGCCATCAGCGACAGGTTGTCGAGACTGTAGTGCAGCAGATACATCACGGCGAACGTGCCGACTAACGACATCGGCAGCGCGAGGCTCGGAATCACGGTCGCCGAGACGTTCCTGAGGAACAGGAAGATCACGAGCACGACCAGGCACAGCGTGATGAAGAGCGTGAACTTCACATCTTTCACGGACGCCGCGATGGACTCGGAGTGGTCGTGCAGCACGTCGACGCGGACGGAGGGCGGGAATTCTTCCTCCATCTGCTTGAGCGCGTTCCTGACGCCGGTCGCCACCTGCACCGTGTTGGTGCCCGGCTGGCGCTGAATGGCGAGCACGATGGCCCGCGCGCCGTTGTACCAACTTGCCTGATGCGAGTCCTGGACACCGTCCACGATGTTGCCGATGTCTTCCAGTCGCACCGGCGCGCCGTCGCGGTAGGCGACGATCATCGGACGGAACGCTTTGGCGTCCGGCAACTGTCCGTCCGCCTGCACCGTGTAGGCTTTGTTTGCGCCCCACAGGACGCCGGTCGGCAGATTCACATTCGCGTTGTCGATCGCATTGACCACTTCGTCGATGCCGATCTTGCGAATGGCCATCGCCTGTGGATCGAGCTGGACGCGCACCGCGTACTTCATCGAGCCGTAGACCTGCACCTGCGCGACGCCGGAGACGGTCGACAGCCGTTGGGCGAGATACGTCTCCGCGTATTCGTCGAGCTGCGACAGCGGCAGCGTTTTGGACGTGAGTGCGAGATACAGAATGGCCGACGCGGATGGATCGACCTTTTGATACGACGGCGGGATGATGTTCTGCGGCAGTTGACGAAGCGTCTTCGAGATCGCGGCCTGCACGTCCTGCGCAGCCGCGTCGATGTTGCGGTCGAGCGTGAACTGCAAGACGATGTTCGTCGAGCCCTGGCTGCTGCTCGACGTCATCACGTCGATGCCGGCGATGGTCGAGAACTGTTTCTCGAGCGGCGTCGCCACGGCGGACGCCATCGTTTCAGGACTCGCGCCCGGCAGGGACGCGCTGACGTTGATCGTCGGGTAGTCGACCGTCGGCAGGTCGCTGACGGCGAGCTGGCGATAGGCCACGATCCCGAAGATCAGAATGCCCATCATGACGAGGGTCGTCATGACGGGCCGCCGAATCCAGATTCCCGCGATATTCATCAGGGCCTCGGCTGATCGCCGTTAGTCGCGCCTTGGATTTGCACCTTCGTGCCGTCGGTAATGCGGAGTTGTCCATCCGTCACCACCGTTTGGCCCGGAGTGAGCCCTTTCTCGATGATCGACATGTCGCCTGCCGTGCGCTCGACCTGAACCGTCTGCTGCTCAGCGATGCCGTTCGCATTCACCGTGAAGACCGATGTCCCGGTCTGGCTTTGCACGACCGCTGTGGTCGGAACGACGACGGCGCCTTTCTCGAGATAGAGTTCGAGTGCCACGTTCACGAACTCGCCCGGCCAGAGTACGGCATCTTGATTGGGGAATCGGGCTTTCATCATGATCGTTCCCGTTGTCGTGTCCACCGCGTTGTCGAGGAACGACAGCGTGCCGTGACTCGGCGCGCCGACTCCGGTGGTCGGCTGAGCGGCAACGCTCAACGTATCGCTCTGGTATTGCCTAATGCGGGGGAGGTGTACCGCCGACACCGCAAAGCGCGCCAGGATCGGACGAATCTGGTTGATCACGACGAGCGGCGTGCCAGCCGCGTGCACGAGGTTGCCTTCCTTGAGCAGGATTGCGCCGGCGCGCCCCGAAATCGGCGAGCGAATCGTGGCATACTCGAGGTTGAGTCTAGCAGTTTCGACCTGTGCTTCGTCTGCGTTGACCGTGGCCTTTCCGGACAACGCGTTCGCTTTCGCCTGATCGTACTGCTGCTGCGTCACGTAGTCCTTCTGCACCAGTTGGGCGAAGCGCTGCTCATCCTGCAATGCCGTGGTGAGCTGTGCGCTATCCTTGGCGAGACCGGCTCGGGCTTGCTGCAGCGCCGCCTCGAATGGGCGCGGGTCGATCTGGAACAGCACCTGGCCCTGCTTGACGTCATCGCCTTCCTTGAAGTCGATGTGCGTCAGGATGCCGCCCACCTGAGCCGACACCGACACCGTCTGCAACGGCTCGACGGTGCCGGTGGCGTCGATCTCGTACGGCACGTCACGCTTTTCGACGTGCGCGACAGCTACAGGCACCGCCGTCGACTGCGCCTTCTTCGGATCCTTGCACGCGACCAACAGCAACAGGACGCCAACGGCGGAGATCACATTCCGCCGCGACGTTGCCGGGTACCAGGGTCTGCGCACGACTGCAATATCGATCATTGTGGGGGCTTCGATTGTGTGGTGTCAGGCGTGAGATGAATCGGGCTGCGGCCGTGCACGTCGAGAATTCCCGCGTCGTGTGCCAGCTGCACCAGCGATGTTTCCCACGTCCATCGCGCTTGAACCTGCTGCGCCCGCGCGCTGGCTAACGCGGCTTGCGCCGTGAGCAGGTCGAGGACGCTTCCGACGCCTTGCTTGTAGCGGCCGAGCGCGACGTCTTCCGATTGTTGTGCGCTTGCCAGCAGATCATCCGCCGAGCTCACGCGCTTGGTCGACGTTTGCAGCGTTTGATACGAGCTGAACACGTCGAAGATCACTTGCTGCCGCGTCTGGTCGAGTCGCGCGCCGGCCGCATCGCGTTCTGCTTCGGCGGCGAGTTGGTTGTACGCGCGGCTGAACCCGTCGAAAATCGGAATGCTGAGACCGAGCGAGAGCGTGTAGCTGTCGGCGCCGTTCGAGAGCGCTTTGGAGTACGTGCGCGAGCCGGTGCCGTTGAGCATGAGCGACGGCAGGCGCGTCGCGCGGACGACGCTGATGTTGGCCTTGGCCTGCTCGTACTGCGCTTGTGCGGCGGCGAGGTCGGGCCGGTCGCGCAGCGCCACCGAGATGAGCGTGTCGACGCTGTCGGCAATCACCGGGACGGTCGCCGGCACGTTAGGCGGCTGCAGGTCGTACGGCGTATTGGCCGGCAGGCCTAACGCGAGGGCGAGCGTGCCGCGCGTGGTGGCGAGCTGGCCCTGCGTCGTTTCCAGATCGAGCTCTGCCTGCGACACGGCCGTCTTGGCCTGCAGCTCATCGGCAATGGTGGCGAGTCCCACCTTGTGCCGCTCCTGCGCCGCTTCGAGGTTCGCCTGCGCGTCCTTGAGGGTGCTCCCTTGCGCGGTGACGAGCGCCTTCGCCGCCATGTAATTGAAGTATGCGGTCTCGGCCTGCAACACCGTGTTCTGAATGGTGAGGTTATGCGTCCAGTCCGCTGCGTAGAGCGCCTGCTTGGCGGACTCGATGCTTCCCGAGCGCCCGCCGAAGTCGAACACCAAGTACGAAATCGTGACGCTCGGCTCGAACGTCTGCTGCTGGACCGCGGCTCGGCCCTGGGTGGCGACCGTTTTGAGGGTCGTGCCCGTGACGTCGGCATTGATCGACGGCAGATAGGTGCCGCGCTGCGATCCGTACGTGGCCGCGGCCGCGCGAGCGTTAGCCCACGAGATTTGCGTCGCCGGGTTGTTGCGGAGCGCAAGGTCGACGATATCGGCGAGCGTCAGCGTTTGCAGGCGCTGCTCGATGTCCGACGGGATCTCGACCTTCCCGTGACTGCTGGTCGTGTCGCGCTTGATGTGCTCCGGCGGCGTCCAGTTCTGCGCGGATGACGGTGCAGCGCCCGCCACGCCGTCAACCGACGGAGTGTGCACGCAAGAGGCGACGACGAAACACGCGCCGACAGCGGCGGCGCAGGCTCGCGCGCGCTGCCGGGCGACGGAGAGCGAAGGATTCACAACACAAACTACGTATAGCGGTACTCCCGTGTTGGTAACGAGCGGGAGCACCTAGCTATTGCTGGGCCTGCTTGAGGGGCCCGCCTCAGGCGGGCGTGTCGTCTATGAAGACGAGGGTTTTCCGGCGCAGGACGACGCGACGCAGCACGTCGTACACCGTTGCGTCGAGGAGTTGCCCGACGCTGCTCGCGAGGTACTCGACCGTCTCACGCGGTGACATAGGGTCACGGTAGGCGCGACGCGAGGTGAGCGCATCGAACGTGTCGGCGGCACACAGAATTCGGCCGCCGAGCGAAATCTCCGTGGCCGACAAGCCGCGCGGATAGCCGCTGCCGTCCACGTGTTCGTGGTGATCGTGGATGTAGTCGAGCACCACGCCCAGGTGACGCAACGGAGCCAGGATTTCCATGCCGATGCGTACGTGGTCCTTCACGTGCGCGAATTCCTCCGGCGTGAGCTTCCCTGGTTTGTTCAGGACTTCTTCGCGAATTCCGATCTTGCCGACATCGTGCAGGTGGCCGGCCATGCGAATGGCCTCGATGGTGTCGGCGTCGAGCGACAGGCCGTCGGCGATGGAGGCCGCGAGCTCCGCGACGCGCTGCGAGTGTCCGCGCAGATAGATGCTCTTGGCCTCCATGGCATTGATGAGCGTTTCGGCCACGCTCACTGTGAGCGATCGCAGTGCCGCTTGTTCGTGCTCGAGCTCTTTGGTGCGCGTCGCGACTTCATCGCGGATCACCTGTTCGACGCGACGCTGCTCCAGCACGAGCGTGCGCTTGTGCAGCGCGCGTTCGAGTGCGCCCTCGAGATGCTGGAGCTCGACGGGCTTCACCAGGTAATCGAAGGCGCCGCCCGACAACGCTTCGGTGGCCGTCACTGCGTCGTTCACCGCGGTGAGCATCACGACCGCGAGATCAGGATCGTCGGCGAGCGCTTTGTGCAGCACATCGAGACCCGTCATGCCCGGCATGCGCACGTCGCACAACATGAGCGTGAACCGCTCGCGCCCGAGTATGCGCAGTGCCGCCGCGCCCGACGATGCGTTCTCCACCTCGAATCCGCGCGTGCTCAGAAACCGCGTGAGCGCGTTGCGAATGGAGTCTTCGTCGTCGACGACGAGCAGACGCGTCCCGATGCCGTGCGAATCGGCGCCGTCCAATGCCGGTTCGAGGCCGTTATCCAGGGGCGAATACGGCGAGGCGAGTCGCATCACGCCTGCCACCGGCGGCGTGAGGACGCGGCGTGGTCCGGATTCGCTGCGAAGTTAGGCATCGGTAACGGGTGGACGCGTGAGCCGGAGCGGGAGCCGCTACGTGCAACGGAGCCTGTCACGACCCGAACGATAACTGCGGGGATGCTCGGTGGGAGACGATCCGTCGAGAAGTCGAGCAACCCCGCGGCGGATTAGCGAACTCTCACTCGTCCACGAATTCCACCGCGACCTCGCGATCGATCACGCCGGCGCGCACGCCGCGCGACAACAGCTCGCGTACGGCCCGTCGGCCCGCCTCGCCATAGTCGAGCGTCCAATCGTTCACATACATGCCGACGAACGTGTCCGCGCGGGAGCGGTCGAGGCCGCGCGCGTAGCGCATCGCGTGGTCGAGCGCGCCGGCGCGATGCGCGAGGCCGTACGCGATGCTGGCGCGCAGGTCGCGCGAGATGCGCTGCGTGAGCGCGGCCCCGAGGTCCTTGCGCACGACGTTGCCGCCTAACGGAAGCGGCAGGCCGGTCTCTCCGTACCACCATTCGCCGAGGTCGACCACGAGGTGCAGGCCGCGATCGCCGAACGTGAGCTGCCCCTCGTGGATGAGGAGGCCCGCCTCCACTGCGCCTTCGACGACGGCGTCCTCGATCTCGTCGAAGCGCGTGAACACGGGTTCGAAGTCTTTCTCGTAGAGGCGCAGCGCGAGATACGCGCTGGTGAGCGGACCCGGGATCGCGATGCGAAGACCGCGCACGTCCTTGCGCTCGAGCGGCGTGCGCGCGACGAGCCGCGGACCATAGCGGTCGCCCATCGACGCGCCGTGCGGAAGCAGCACGTATCGGTCCGCAATGTGCGCGTACGCGTGAATCGAAACCGCGGTGACTTCCAGCTCTGCACGAAGCGCGCGCTGGTTGAGCGTTTCGATGTCCTGCAGCTCGTGCACGTAGCGGACGTCGCCGGTGTCGATCTTGCCCGCGGCGAGCGCGTAGAACATGAACGCGTCGTCGGAGTCGGGACTGTGGGCAACGCGAATGGTGCGGACAGGCATGGTCTGGATGCGAGTCTGTGAAAGGTGGAGCGTGCGCGATGACCTCAGCGCACTGCCTTCTTTGCCTGGTCGATGGCGGCCGCGATCTCGGTTTGATGTCGCTCGTATTCCGGACGCTTTTTCGCCAACTCCGACGGCTCGGCCGCGACGAGACGCTGTTGCATCCGTTGGGCAGAGGCGCTGTCGCCGGCGTCACGCGCGGTCGAGATGGCCAGAATTAGCCCGAGAAGATGAGTGGAGTCTTGGGCGAGAATCGTGTCGGCTTGCGCTTGCGCCACCGGCGCCGCGCCGGCCACTTCCGCGATGCGCCCCATGTCGTACCGCGAGTCGGCATCCTGACTCGGCAGCATCATGTAGGCGGAGATGCCCATCTGCGCGAAGAACGCGGCGCTGTCTTTCTTGCCCTCGGAATCGAGCCGCATGATGCGGTCATAGAGACGGTCCGCGCGCTCGCGCGGCGAGAGCGACGAAATGTCGGGCCCGCGAACCGGTTGCACGCCATTGCCGTCGTCGGGCGGGACTGCGCTGGCCTCGGGGCTCGCCCCAGCGGCGGCTGGTTGTCGCCCGAAATGCTGGCCGGCTACGAGCGCGATCAGCGCGAGGAGCGCGATGCCGGCGACCGCCCACGGAAGTGCGGCGTTGAACCCGCCGTGTTCGGCGGGTGCATTGGCAGGCTCCGCGTTCGGAGCCCCGGCCTCGGCGCCGCAACGGTGACAGAACTTGGCGCCCGGGGTGAGCGGTGCTCGACACGATGTGCAGAGCGCTCCGGCGAGCGGCGCGCCACAGTTGGCGCAGAATCGGCCCGTCGCGGGAGCGGCACAGCTCGGACAGGTAGTTGGAGCGGATGTTTGAGTGGGCGGCATCGATACATCGAATCAATGGTTCGACCGGAATGTAGCCGCGCCCGTGGCACGACGGCACTGTGGAAGAGCGGACACACCCGGACAAGGCCTGACAAAGCCGGACAAAGCAACGCAGGAGGCGGCATGCCTTGCACCTACCCTGCGACGGCGCTGACATTCATGGCTGCGTAGGTCGCTCTCGCGAGCGACTCGCCAATCCACGACAAAGGACGCGACGTGCCCTCGAAGAATCGATCTCTCGTTCCCGACACGGCAGGCGCCACCAAGAAGGACATTCTGGAGCTGACGCGCGCGCACGAAGTGCGATTTCTCCGTCTCCAGTTCACGGACATCCTGGGCGTGAACAAGAACGTCGAGGTGCCGGCGTCGCAGTTCGAGAAGGCGCTCGACGCCAACATCATGTTCGACGGTTCGTCGATCGAGGGCTTCGTCCGCATCGAAGAGTCGGACATGCTGCTCGCGCCGGATCTGAGCACGTTCCGCGTCTTCCCGTGGGGCGACGAGCACAATCGTGTCGCGCGGCTCATCTGCGACATCACGCTGCCCGATGGGACGCCTTTCGCGGGCGATCCGCGCGGGGTGCTCAAGCAGCAGATCGAACGCGCCCGCACGATGGGCTACACGATGAACGCCGGCATGGAAGCCGAGTTCTTCATGTTCAAGCAACCGTCGGTGGGTGGAGCGACGACGGAGACGCACGATGTGGGCGGGTACTTCGATCTCGCGCCGGTGGATCTGGGCGAGGACGCGCGGCGCATGATCGTCGATTTGCTGGAGCAGATGGGGTTCGAGGTGGAAGCGGCACACCACGAAGTCGCGCACGGACAGCACGAGATCGACTTTCGCTACGCCGACGCGCTCACGACCGCGGACAACATCGCGACCTTCCGATTCGTCGTGAAGTACGTGGCGCATCAGGTCGGACTGGTCGCGTCGTTCATGCCGAAGCCGATCTTCGGACAGAACGGCAGCGGCATGCACACGCATCAATCGCTGTTCAGGGGCGCGGAAAACGCATTCTGGGACAAGCACGCGCAGTGGGAATTGAGCACCGCCGCGCTGCATTACATTGGCGGACTGCTCAGGCACGCGCGCGGGTTCTGCGCGATCACCAATCCGTTAGTCAATTCGTACAAGCGGCTCGTGCCGGGTTACGAAGCGCCGGTGAACGTGGCGTGGTCGATGCGCAATCGATCGCCGCTCATCCGGATTCCGGACCGGCGAGGCTCCGGCACGCGCGTGGAGCTCAGGATGCCCGATCCGTCCGCGAATCCGTATCTGGCGTTGACGGTGATGCTCGCCGCGGGACTCGACGGCATCGAGACGGCAGCCGACTACCGCGAGCCGGTGGACGTCAACATCTGGGAGATGTCGTTCCGGGAGAAGCGTCGTCTGCGCATCGACGATCTGCCGCACGACTTGAACGAGGCGTGCGACGAGCTCGAGAAAGACAAGGTGATGGGCGAAGCGTTAGGCAACCACATCACCGAGCATTTCCTGGATGCCAAGCGGCAGGAGTGGCGCGAGTACATCACGCAGGTGAGCGCCTGGGAGCTCGAGAACTACCTCGAGAAGTATTGAAAGACGGACAGGGCCGGACACGGCCGGACTGAAGTACGGACGGCCCTGTCCGTACTTCAGTCCGGCATTGTCCGCTTGTCCCCGCTTTCACGGCTTGGTCGAATCGGGGGGCGTGGTCACGGCAACCTTACGCGACGCGCGCCATCCTTCGATCTCGCCCGCGAACGCGTCGCCTAACGACGCGACGGTCACGGAGTCGAGGCCCGGCTGGTCGCTGTGTCCCTGCAGACGCGCCAGGCTCACCTTCGCCTTGTCGTACGTCGAGTCGATCGCCAGCGCGGCCTGGTACGCCTGGGCGGCGAGGGTGATGTGGCCCGTGCGCTCGAGCGCCAACCCCAGGTTGTTCTGGAACGACGGCACGCTGTCATCCAGCTGCACCGCGCGGGCCAACGGACCCAACGCGTCGTCGTAGCGTCCGGCGCTCACCAGGAGCAACCCCATGTTGTTCATCGACCACGCGTCCTGCGGGTCGATCGACAGCGCGGTATGGTAGGCGCCTAACGCATCGTCGAGCCGGCCGGCCTTGCCGTCCACGCGGCCGAGCACACGCCACGATTCGACGTTGCCGGAATCGAGCGCCAGCGCCTGGCCGATCCGCGTGCGCGCGTCATCGAGGCGATTCTGATCGAGCAGCACGCGGCTCAGGTTCACGAAGCTCTTCACGTGCTTCGGGTCCAGCGCGATCGCCGACTCGAATCCGGAATCGGCGCGATCGAACTGCCCGCTCTTCCACGCCGACAGACCGAGCATGTAGAAGCCCCACGGGTTCTTGGGACGACGCTTGGTGTAGGCGGCGAACATGTCGGTGGCCGTGGCGTACTGCCGCGCACGGAACGCCGAGTCGGCCGTTTCGTACGACACGTTAGGCGGGACGCTCGGCGCCGTCGTCGTCTCGGGCGCCGCCGCCGCGACCGGCGTGGGCACGACGCTCGCCACCGGCTGCTGGGCGGTGGTGTGGTCCTTCGACCCGCCGCATGCGGCGACGGCCAGGACGGTAGCGGCGGCAAAGATGGGGTGGATCCGTGGGCGAAGCATGGCAAACCTCCATGGGTGAATCGGCGCGTGGCGCCGGACCGGGTTGACGTCTCCGGACCCACGGAATGGCAAGCGCGCGGCCGCGGCCGTTGCGCGGGTTAGGCGTGCACCGAAACCCGCCTGGCGCATTCAGTTAGGCGTGGGCGGCGCATCGGTTCGCGGCGGCAGATGTGTTCCGATGGACACGCCGAAAGGACCGGATTGTGTCCGACCGGACACGGCCGCGCGATTCCTGCTCTCGCGGCGCCCCGCACCACGTGACATCTTGTCGGCGACCGCTTCCCGCGCGCGGCCTCAACGCGCGCCCGTCCTCCTGCGCGCGTCGAAGATGCCGACACCGGAGTTCGACACCTTTGCCCGAGTGCTGCAAGGTCAGTACGCCCTGGAGCGGGAGATCGGCCAAGGCGGTATGGGCATCGTGTATCTCGCTCGCGACCTCAAGCTCGAGCGCGCGGTCGCGATCAAGACGCTGCCACCGCATCTGGCCGGCGATTCCAACATTCGCGAGCGATTCCTGCGCGAGGCCCGGACCGCGGCTGCCCTCTCGCACCCGAACATCGTGCCCATTTATCGGGCGGACGAGATCGAGGGCCACGTCTTCTTCGCGATGGGTTACGTGGATGGAGAGTCGGTGGCCGACCAGATCCGTGCGGCGCACCGACTGGATCCGCGAATCGTGTTGCGGGAGATGTACGACGTGGCTTTGGCCTTGGACTACGCCCACGCGCACGGCGTGATCCATCGCGACGTCAAAGCCGAAAACATCCTCATCGCTCGCGCGACAGGGAGCGCGATGGTCACGGACTTCGGCATCGCGCGCTTGGCCGAGGCGGCGCCGCTCACCGCGACCGGGCAGGTGCTCGGCACCGTCTACTACATGAGCCCTGAGCAGGTGACAGGCGACCCGCTCGACGGGCGCAGTGACCTGTATTCACTCGGAGTAGTGGGCTACTTCGCGCTCACCGGACGCTTCCCGTTCGACGCGGAGCTGGCATCGGCCGTGATCGTCGCCCAGGTGACGAAGCTTGCGCCGCCGGTGCTCGCAGTCTCCCCGGCTGCGCCGCGGGCGTTGGCCGAAATCATCGATCGCTGCCTGGCCAAGGATCCAGCGACGCGCTTCCAATCGGGGGCAGAACTGGCCAAGGCGCTCGCACGAGCCGAGGGCGAGGTCGCACGCGACGCTGTGCGAGCGGCGGTGGTGCCCGAAGCACCCGCGCGCATTTCAGACGATGAAGCGCAAGCGATCTGGAATCGCGCCGCGGAGCTCCAAGCGAAGACCGGGCTCGAGCCGCGTCCGGCGCCTCTGACGACAACACGCGATGCGACTGCCGATGCCAGTCGCACATCCGGCTACGACCTCGATTCGGTGCGCGAGGCAGCGATGGAGGCCGGCATTCCGGAGCAGTACGTGGAGCACGCGATGGCCGAGCACGGGCTCGTCCGAACGCCGGCGTCCGGCTCTCACCTCGAGGCGATGGTCACCGACTTGAGTCAGAAGCCGTCGCGCATATTCGGCGTTCCTCCTGGCCTTGAGTTCGAATCAGTCGTGGCCGGTGAGATGCCGGAGGGCGACTTCGATACCTTGGTCGACACGATTCGACGCCGCATGGAGCATGCGGGCGCTGTGAATGTATCCGAGCGCTCGCTCAGCTGGTCGTCGATGGACGCGAGCAGCATGACGCATGTGTCGGTGCAGGCGCGGCACGGTAAGACGACCGTGCGAGCGGCAGAAAACCTCGGCGCGTCCATCCGTCGTCGCCGCATTGTGCTGACACTCGCCAGCGCGTACTCGGGCGCTGGAGCGCTGATCGCCATCATGCCCCACAATCCCGTGCTGGCGGTGGGAGTCGGCCTCGCCACGTTCGCGAGCATTTTCGGTATCGCGCGGACGGCGCTCAGCCGCTCCGCGGCCACGCACCGGGACAGGCTCCGGAGCCTAACGGAAGATCTCACCCGCCAGGTCGCTGAGTCGGTCGCGGCGTCGGCGGGCGCGCTCGGATTGACGGACCGGCCGAAGCTGACGCGTTAGTGGACTCCTTCTGAAATGGTGAGAGCGTCCGACGGGTATGGCTGATCAAGAAAAAAGCCGTCCGTCATTCGTTGCTCGTTTCCTGTTTTCCTACCCGTGGTCCGTCATTCGTTGTTCGTGACCAGTGCGTCGAGCGCCACATGATGCGACCTGAGAAGCCGCCCACGGCCGTCGCCGGATGACGAACAGCGAACGACGGACCACGGGTAGGAAAACACGAAACGAACAACGAAGGACGGACCACGGGGAGTTTGCCAGCGACATCGGGGTAGGTGCCGGCCGCACCCGTTGCATTGACCCGTTGAACCGGCCCTGTTTCCACTTTGTGGCTTCCTTCTAAAGCAGACTCAGACGCGGCCGATTAATCGCGCGAGATGCGGTGCCGGCGCATGATCTTGAGCAGGCTTGCGTGATCGGCCAGCCCGAGATCGTGCGCGGTGCGGGTGATGTGCCAGTCGTGTTTCTCGAGCGCCGACACGATGATCTGCCGCTCGGCTTCGGCCTTGAGCTGGACGAACGTGCGGGCATCATCGACGTTAGGCGGACGTTCCGCGGCGTCGTCCCGTACGTCCGTCGGCACGTGCTCGGGACCGATCACCTCGCCGTCGGCGGCGATGATCATGCGTTCGACCGCATTGCGCAATTCGCGCACGTTGTTGAGTCGCCAGTCGTAGGCCATCAAGAGGTCGAGCGCCTCCGGCGACACGGGCTTGGGGCGCAGGCCGAAGCGCTCGCACGTGCGCGACACCAGGTGTGCGACGAGCGCGGGCACGTCCGACAATCGATCGCGCAGCGGCGGGACGCGCAGCGTGTGGACGTTGATACGGAAGAGCAGGTCGCGCCGGAAGCGGCCCTCGCGCGCCTCGACGTCCAGGTCGCGATTGGTGGCCGCGATCACGCGCGCGGGCACCGGCACCGGCCTGCTGCTGCCTAACCGGGTGACCGCGCGCTCCTCGAGCACGCGCAGCATCTTCGCCTGCGCCGGCGCGGGAAGCTCGCCGATCTCGTCCAGGAACAGCGTGCCGCGCCCGGCCGATTCGAACGCGCCTTTGCGCGATGCCGCGGCGCCGGTGAACGCGCCCCGCTCGTGTCCAAACAGCTCGCTCTCGACGAGCTGCTCGGGTAACGCGGCGCAATTGACGGCGACGAACGGTTCGCGCGCTCCCGCGCTCAGACGGTGCACGTCGCGCGCGACCAGCTCCTTGCCCGATCCGCTCTCGCCCGTGATGAGCACGGCGCTCGGCACCGGTGCGACGCGCGCGATGGCATCTTTGAGCGCGCGCATGGCCGGGCTCGCGCCTAACAGAGCGCTCTCGTCCTCCGCGTAGCGCCGCAGCACCGCCACCTCATCCAGAATGCGACGACGCTCGATCGCGTTCTCGATCTCGCGCACCACGCGCTCCACGGGCTCGGCCTTGTCGATGAACGCGTACGCGCCCGCCTTGATCGCCTGCACGCACCGATCGTAGTTGCCGGTGCCCGTATACACGATGACGGGCGTGGCGACCCCGCGGTCGCGCAGCGCGCGGAGGACGCCGAATCCATCCATGACCGGCATCTCGAGATCGAGCACCAGACAGTCGACCGTGTCCGACGCCATTGTTTCGAGCGCCTGCGCGCCAGACGCCGCGGTGAGCACCTCGTAGTCGCCGAGGCGCCGCAGGTCGTACGCGTATTGCTCGGCCAGCGGCGCGTTGTCGTCGCACAACAGAATCGTGGTCATCGGTGCTCGGCAGGCCGCAACGGGCCCGGCTGGTTGTCGTTAGGCGAAAACGTCACCGATACGCGCGTGCCGGCGCCTGGCTCCGTGTCCACGCGGAGCGCGGCGCCCAGATCTGCCACGAGCCGGCGCACAATGGAAAGGCCGAGGCCCGTACCGCCGGGCTTCGTGGTGTAAAAGTCATCGAAGGCGCGGTTCAATTGCTCGCGCGTCATCCCACTTCCGGTGTCGCTCACGATCAGTTGCGCGCCGCCGTCCGCTCGCACCGTGCCGATGGTGACCGTACCGCCGCGGCCATCGAGCGCATCGCACGCGTTCGTCACCAGATTCTCGAGGATGCGCCGCAGCACGAGCGCGTCCGCGCGCACCGGCGGCACGTCTTCGGCCAGCTCGAGCACCAGCGCCGAGGAGCGCGGCAGCGATACGCCCGCTGCGACGGTTCGGGCGATCGCGTTCGCGTCGCACGGCGCGACATCCAGGCGCGGCGAAAGCCGAGCGTAGTTGCGCGCCAACGTATCCAGGTAGTCGACGCTCGCATCGAGCGTCGGTCGCCGCTCGGCGAACACGGCTGCCAAGCGAGCGGGTTCGTCGCGTTCGACCTGTGCCAGGTGACGCAGCACGTGTCTGATCGGCGCCAACCCGTTCTTGACGTCGTGATTCACCTGGCGGGCCAGGTCACCCACCGCCGCGCGTCGTTCCGCATCGCGCTCCCGGGCCGCACTCGCGCGAAGGCGGCGCGTCATCGCGCCTAACAGACGGGACAGCGCGCCGATTTCGTCATCGCGGCCCGTGTTGAAGTCGGTGTCCAACCGGTCGAGATCGACGCGCGCCGTCTGCTCGGCGAGCTCGCGGATGGGCCGGCTCACGCGCGCCGCGAGCCACGTCGACGCGGCGAGGACGATGGTCGCGGTCACGGCCATCGCGGCGATGAACCAGATGTCGACGCTTCGCCGCAGCGCATCGAGCGCGGCCGTCGAGCGCGACAGGGTGAGCGACGCCGCCTGCAGACTCCGAGCGCTGCCGGCTCCGGCCGCGATGTACGGCACGTTCGTGCGCGACACGACGACGGCGTGCGAATCCGCCGGCATCGCCGCTGTCGCAACCACGCCATCGCCGGGCAGCGATAGGGCGATCGAGAAATCGCCGCCCGGGGCGAGGCGAGCGAGAAAGCCCGAGTCGACCACATCGCCGCCCACGAGTGCGAACGCGCGGCCGCCGAGCCTAACGGAGTCCACGCGGGCGAGCACGAGCACCGGGCCATCGGGCGTGCGCGCGTGCACCAGCGCCGCGCCGCGCGCGGACGCGAGCAGGGGCGGCAGGTCCGGCTCGAGCCGGTCGTATTCGTTGCGGAAGTGCCCGGAGCTGAGGATCCGTCCGCTCGCATCTTCGATTTGCAGCATCGAGAGTCCCGTTAGGCGCATCTCCCGGCCGGCGAGGTCGAGCACGTAGCCGCGCTGGGCCGGATCGCCCTGCGTGACCGCGAGGCGAAAGCGGTTGTCGTCGCTCAACGCGTCCGCCAGCGATGCGAGACGGTCGCCAATCGATGCGCCGCGGTGCGCGAGATCGGCCGCCGCGACCCCCGCGAGGGCAGCCGCGCGCCGCTCGTCCTGCGTGGTGAGTCGCTGGTCCATCTCGCGGCGCACGCCGGCGGCGATCACCACCAGCGGCGCCAGCGCCACCACGCCGAACGCGATCATGAGACGCGTACGAAACGTCACGGTCCGGCCTGCGACGAATCGCCGATGGCGTGTGCCAGCGTTGCGAGCGCGTGGGCCGTTAGACTGCGCCGCGCGATGAGGCGTTCGCGCGTCTGGATCAACGGGATGACGTGCGACGTTGCGGGGTCCATTCCCGGCACGTCGCGAAGGCCGCACCCCGGGAGCGGAACGGCAACCACCGCGGCGACGACCCTGCCGCGGACGACCTCGCGCGCGACATCACCCGGGTCGACGCCTTCCGCGCGCAAGGAATCGCCCGCGTTCGCGAGCGAGGCGGAGAACGCGGCCAGCAGTTCCTTGCGCGACAAGCCTAACGCAACTAAACGGGCCGCGACCGAGCGGGCGACGTCGTCGGTGCGCGAATACACGATGTGCGGGCGCGCCGCGGCAGCGATCCCGTTCGTCGCCGTTGATGGGCCGGCAGGGGTGGGACAAGGGTCGTCGCTCCACGCGCTCGCCGGGCGCGCATCCACGCGGACCGCGCCCGTCGCGAGCTGTGCTCGTACGGTGTCGCGCGCTAGTGCGGGTACGCTATCGCTCGATTGGTCCCCGCGCACCAGCAAACCGTACGCGCGATTCCAGCCTGATGGTACCGACGTGAGATCCGAGCGCGTTGCCGCGTACGCGATGGCGTCAGGATCCGCCGTGAGCAGCACGTCGACGCCCGCGTCGAGGGCATCTCGCGCAGCCCGTGCCGGAATGCGATGCAACACCAACGCGGGCCCTGCTCCGTCGACCACCGGCTCCAGGCGCACCGTGTCACCCGAGTACGCCGCCAGTTGATACGCTCCGAGATCACTCAGCCACGCGGCTATGGAATCCGGTGCATCCGTCACCGCGACGTCGAGCGATGCGGGCATTGGCGCAGGAGGTGGCGCGATCGGCGCGCTCGCGTGTGCACATCCCGCCAGCGCAACCACGAAGGCAGTGCCGGACGTAAAGCGGACGCGGATCACGAACAGGGCGCGGTGGCGGGCAGTGAGTCGAAGATCCTATCTCCTATTTTCTAGGACGAATACCCGCCGAAGTTCCCTCCTCCGCTCGCGCCCGTGGACGATTTGTGCGCTACCGCGCCAGGTACGCTGCGCGCGACAATCGCATGCCCAGTTTGTCGCCCATCCCGAGTGCCGCAATGCCGATGAGCAGGTGCAGCACCTGGATCACCCAATGTGCGGTGCCGAGCATCAGGCGCGTTTGCATCGCGCCGAAGACCACCATGATGAGCGCCCACACCGCAACGAGCGCCACAAACCCGGCGCCGACTTTCGCTCTTGCGCCAAGGAACGCCAGCACCCAGAGCGTGACCGCGAGGAGAAGTCCAACGACCATATGGACTGGCATGAGACCGAGCGCATGTCCGGTCCAGAAGATGATGCCGAGGATGATGAGTATGAGGCCGCAGAGCCGCACGAGGATGCGGAGGGTCGTCACTGCAGAATTCATAGGACGCTCGTGGTTGGGCGGTCGCGTGGATCACCGTGTCGGAAACTACCACTCATCGACAAGGTTTCGCGATGGACCGATTGTTCCCGAACGTGACCGGCCGGATTGCCGCGATCGATCCCGACGGCGGGTTAGTGTCCCGTTGGACCTCGTGACACGATGACCAGTCCGAGCGGCACTTTGCGTAATCCGCGCCACGAGAGCGTGTGTCCGCTCTCGTCGCGGAGCAGCAGCTGGCTCGAGATGCCGCCATCCAGCGCGACCGCCTGACGGCAGCCGAGCGCGCCCATGATGGCGGCCATCTCGGGTGTCGTGAACCCGAACGGGACGAAATCCATCGCGCCATCGAGCGCGTCGAACCGCGTCAGCACGACGAGCAGGCGCCCGTCGCGCCGTTCGCCTAACGCAAGCCGCGCGTCGCGGTGGCCGAGGTCGACCGCCGCGGGTCCGGATGCCGGCGCTTGCAGCGCGGTGGGGACGTCGCCGTCTCCGTCGAGCAGCGTCGGATAGGACTGGAACGCCGCCTCCACGCCTTCAACCGGCTTCCCGAGACTGTCGCCCGGTATCCACCGGACCCGGCCCGCGGTGTCGATCACCACCGCCGTGGAGAGCGGTCCGTGTCCCGGCGACAGGAACTGTCGGCCGTGCAGCACCACCCAGCCCCAGGGCATCGAAGCGACGAACTGCCCGGCGTTGAGCGCGACGCGCGCGTCGTTAGGCGCGCGCGCAATGCTCCACGCCGCGGCCATGGCCGGCCCGGCGAACGCCGTGTCCAACCGAAACCGCACGAGGCGCGGGTCGATGCGCACGACCATCGCGCGGATGCGCCACGCTTCGCCGCGCCCAGCCAGGCGCATCGATGCCCAGTCGATGCCCGGCGCCACGGGGTGCCACGACAATGCGCCCGCGAGCTCCGGGATCGGCGCCATCCATCGTGTCGGCGCGCGCTCGGATCGCCACCACGTGTGCATGGTGCCGTCGCGTTCGACGGCGAGGGCGCTCGGGGGAAGCGCGGACACCGAACCCGCCGGCGTCGCCGGTGCAGCGAGCCCCGCGCAGAGGGCGACGGCCGCTGCCCCGGCCAGGCGACGGCCGACCATCAGGTCTGATTCGCCTTGTAGATGTCGTCGATCAACTGGTGCAGTTCCGCCGTCTTCGCGCCTAACGCATCGACCTCCTTCTGGCTGAAGCCGGTGATGCCCCCGCGCTGATTCTGGTTGGCGAGGAAGGTCAGGATGCGCTCGCGCGCGGTGGCGAACTGCGGAACCGTTAGGCCGCTGCGCTTGGCGCCCGTCGCCTCGGCGGTATCCTGCGTCGCGCGAATCGAGTCGCTGAGCGCGTTTTCCAATTTCGCCAGCGCCTCGCGCTGGGCGTGCCATGCCGGCTCCTGCACGGCTTTCCCGCACTTGGCATCGGCGGCGGCGGTGTCCGCTTTGGCATTCGGATAGACCGACTGCATCAGCTGCAGCTGCATCTTGCGCACCGCCGCGGTGTCGCCGCGGGCGTTCGCCGCGGCCATCGCCTGCGCCGCCTGCATGTACCGTTGCTGGAAGGCGGGATCGCTCATCGCCTTCGCCTGGGCCTCCTTGGTGTGCGCCTGCTGCAACGCATCGATCGTCTCGCTGCGGCACGACTCGATCCGGGACGAACTGTTCTCGTACGCCTGCTCATCCTTGTCGTGCGCTTCGGCGATCGTGCCGCGCTGGTCCGACGCGGCCTGGCGTCGTTTGACCATCGCCTGCACGCCGTTCTGGCCGGCGCCCACGAGAATGGTGCGCTCCGCCGTTAGGCCGGCGATCATCTGATCGACCTGGGGCGCGCCGAGCTCCACGGTCGTTTCGTCGTACACCGGCGCGGGACCCGTGGCCTTACCGGAGCTCGGCGCCGTCTTGTCGACGGCCTTCTTCACGAGCTTGCCGAACTGCGCGTGTGCAGTGGCGGGCGTCCACGCCGCGAATGCTGCCGCGGTCGTCGCAAGCACGAGTGCGCGTCGCGCCCAAGGGCTCAGGGGTGCTGTCGGTGCAGGCATGGCGCTCCTCCACAGAGTGAGATCTGGCAGACTGGTGGGTGCGCCAAGCTATGGTCTTCCTGTCGTTTCGGCATCAACGATGTCAACACGTTGGCCGCCGAGACTTTGGCGTGCTAACGCACGTGTTTCTGGGTTTCGTCGTGAGACCGCTGCAGGCGATCCTTTCTCGAGACTGCAGCTACTTCAAAGGATAACGAAAGTGAAACAAAGGATGACGAAAGTGATCGTTCTGCGCGGGGGAAAACGAGATAGCGCGATGGGAAGACAGGCAGTTTTTTTGAGGTTCATCGGGGAATTTCGGGAAAATGATGTGACAGGTCGGGGATGATGCGACATGCTAAGGCGAGCGGAGGATATCGCCATGGCATCGATCAACGGCTGCGGGTCCGCCTACACTGTCTGACAAGCATCTACGAGTTGATAGCGGACACACCGGGACAACGGCGGACGAGGGCGGACTTATTAGTGACTGCTCGAGCTGTCAGCATTCGAAACCAAACAACACAGTTCTTGTCTTGTCCGTTCGTGTCCGGCCTTGTCCGCGTTCACAGTCGTGAGACTCTCATCATCGGCGGCGGCGGATTCACGAGAGCTCCGTCGTGCTCGCGTGTCCGCCTCCGCTGTCTGACACACGCTGCCTCTCTCCGGAAATTCCTGAAGAACCGTTTTTTTTCAAAAGCAAAGCCTTGCTCTCGCCATGGTGATCGTTCTTCCCTCGCGCAGCCGAGCAATGCCTGTCGTTATCCCTGCAGTTTCCTTGTCGTTATCCTTCACAACAGAGCGAGGAAGCCCTCCATGCGCGCCTCCCGTTAGCCCTTGCGTGGCGCTCCCACCGGACAAAGCCGCCGAGGTATACCAACCTGTCGCCTGATTTTTCCCGAAAATCCCCGAAGACTCTGACAAACAAGGAGCATTATTCGTTAGGCGATGTGCTCTCCCCGGCGCAGAACGATCACTTTCGTCATCCCGTGTTTCACTTTCGTTATCCTGTGAAGCAGTTGTAGTTTTTTTCCGGAATGACCCTCTGGGCGGCTGCACACGAAGAGACCGGCAACCGCGACGCTGAGCCGGCCGTCGACGACGGCCGATGCACCGCGGGGGCGGCGCATGGTGCGCCACCCCCGCGTGCTCGTTTCGGTCGCCTTGCCTCGCGTTAGACCGGGAACAACATCTCCCGGTACTTGGGGAGCGGCCAGTGGTCGTCCGGTACCACCAGCTCCATCGCGTCGCAGCTGGCGCGCAATTCGGCCATACGGTCGGCGCCTTCGGACGTGAGCAGCTTGGCCTGCGTGAGGGGATCGTCGTGCAGGCGATCCGCCTGATCGATCACCTTCGCCAGCGCCGCGCGCCGCTTCTGAATCTGCTGCGCCACGGTGCCGACGTCCTTTGCGGTCTCGAGCTCCGGAATGACCGTTAGGCCGAGCGCCTTGGCTTTGGCGGCGGTGTCGATCAACGCGCCGTGGTAGGTATACGCCGCCGGCAGCACCATCGTGTCCACCATCTGCAGGACCGTGTGCAGCTCGATCAGCATGTCCTTCGTGTAGCGCTCCATGTGCACGTGGAATCGCGACTCGAGCTCCTCGCGCGTCAGGATGCCCAACCGTTCGAACAGCGCGCGCGCCGGCTTGGTGATGAGCTCCTCGAGGGCTTCGGGCGTGCGCCGCAAGTTCGGCAGCCGGCGTTTCGCGGCTTCCTTGACCCAATCGTCCGAGTAGTTGTTGCCCTCGAAGCGCACGTCGGCGGTTTCCTTGAACGCCTTGCGCACCACCTTGAGCACGGCGTCGTCCGCCGACTTCGTGTTCTCGAGCGCCGCCTTGAGCTGCTCCGTCAAATCGCCGATCGCTTCGGCGACCGTCGCGTTGAGCACCATCACCGGGAACGCAATCGTCTGCGATCCGCCGACGGCGCGGAATTCGAACTTGGCGCCCGTGAACGCGAACGGCGACGTGCGGTTGCGATCCGTGTTGTCCTTCTGGATCTCCGGCAGCTTCGCCACGCCCAACTTGATCATCGCCTGCTCGGCGTTGGACGGGGAGGTTTTGCCGGCGGCGATGTCCTCGATCACGCGCGTGAGCATGTCGCCCATGAACACGGAGATGATCGCCGGCGGCGCCTCGTTGGCGCCTAACCGATGCTCGTTGCCCGACGTCGCGACGCCGGCGCGGAGGACGGCGGCGTGCTTGTGCACCGCCTTCAGCACGGCGGCGAGGAAGATGAGGAAGCGCAGGTTCTGGTGCGGCGTCTTGCCAGGCTTGAGCAGGTTCACGCCATCCAACTCGTTGTCCGCCGCGATCGCCATCGACCAGTTGCAGTGCTTGCCGGAGCCGTTGATGCCCGCGAACGGCTTTTCGTGCAACACGGCTTGCAGGCCGTGCCGCAGCGCGACCTTGCGCAGCGTCGCCATCACCAGCTGGTTGTGGTCGACCGCGACGTCGGTCTCCTCGAACATCGGCGCCATCTCGAACTGGCTGGGCGCCACTTCGTTGTGCCGCGTCACGATGGGCACGCCTAACTTGTACAGCTCGTGCTCCACTTCGGCGATGCACGCCTGCACGCGCTCGGGGATGCCGCCGAAGTAGTGGTCCTCGAGCTGCTGGCCGCGCGGCGGCGCCGCGCCCAACAGGGTGCGCCCGGCCATCACGAAATCGGGCCGCAGCGCAAAGTGCGCGCGGTCGATGAGGAAGTATTCCTGCTCGGGTCCGAGCGTGGTGTACACGCGGTAGACGCCGCGGTCGCCTAACAGCTCGAGCAGCCCGATGGCTTTCTGCGACAGCACATCCGAGCTGCGGAGCAGCGGCGTCATCTCGTCCAGGGCTTCACCGTTGTAGCCGATGAAGACGGAGGGAATGCAGAGTGTGCGCGTGTTCCCCGACTCGACGATGAAGATCGGGCTCGCCGGGTTCCACGCCGTGTAACCGCGCGCTTCCCACGTGGCGCGGAGTCCGCCCGACGGAAAGCTCGAGGCATCCGGCTCGCTCTGGATGAGCTGCTCGCCGGTGAACGATTCCATGGGCTGCCGGTCGTCGTCGAACGACAGGAAGGCATCGTGCTTCTCTGCCGTTAGGCCAGTCTGCGGTTGGAACCAGTGCGTGAAGTGCGTGACGCCGCGCGAGATCGCCCATTCCTTGATGACCTGGGCGACGGTGGGCGCGATGTCCTGGTCGAGCTTCTTCCCGTGGCGGATCGAGGACAACAGCTTGGCGTACACGTCGCGCGGCAGCTTCGCGCGCATCTGCCTAACGCCGAACGTGTTGACGCCGAAGTATTCTGATGTGGGGGGATGCGTCGGGGGCGCGCTGCCGTTCGTGCGCGCGGAATCGGGCGCCGGACGGTCCGTAATGTCCTTGAGGACCGCCTTGCGCGTGGTGGTTGATGGCATCGGGTGACCGGGTTGGCAGGTGGCGATTGGCCTTCGAGCAGTGAAGTTAGCCTCGGACTACTGCGCCGAGTGTTCTGCTCTGCCTGCACAAATTACACCGCATTTCGGTGCTTTTCCAGCCCGATCAAGCCAAGCGCGACAGTAACTGTGCGCTTTCTACACATTTCCGCACACACCGCGCGCGTCCAACTCGGCCGGTTCAACGCCAACGGGCGCCCGGCCAAGGGCTTAGCGCGGGCGTCGCGGCGCCGCGCCAAGCCTGCCGTTCCAAGATGTTGCCCGGCACGCGTCGCCGGGACCCCATACCTACATCTTCACCAGCTCGACCCGCCGGTTGTCCTGACGGCCCTCGGCCGTTGTGTTCGGCGCAATCGGCTTCGACGCCCCGTAGCCCTTGGTCGACAGGCGCGCCGCGTCCACGTGCGACATCGTCACGAGATACTGTTTCACCGCCGCCGCCCGCCGCTCGGACAGCGACTGGTTGCTCTGGGCGTTGCCCACGTTGTCGGTGTGGCCTTCGATCATCAGCTTGAGGGCCGGATGCGCCGTCAGCATGTCGCTGATGGTCTTGAGCGTCGGGGTGCTCTCAGCGCGGATGTGGTCGGAGCCCACGTCGAACAAGATGCCGTGCGTGGCGACGTGGCCGGTCGCCGCGAGCGCATCGTACAATGGCTTGCCGCCCTCGGCGACGCGGATGTTGCTGATGTATGCCGGATTGCCATCCTCGGCCGTCACCGTGATCCACACACCTTTGGCGCGGCCTAACGTTGCCTTGGGCACGTTCGCCACGCGGACACCGTTGAGGTACGCCTTCACGTACGCGTTGTCGACCATCACCGCGACGTGCACCACCGGCTTGATCGCGTTGTCCGGCAGCGCCATCGTCGAATTGACCGGACCCTTCACTCCGCCGTCGTGCGGGCTGAACTGGATGATCGAGAGGCCGTTCGGCTCGCTGTCTGGATCCGTGAACTGCATCTCGCCAACCCACCCATCGCCGCAGTGGAAATCCATCTCGTACGTGAACCGCTCCGGCATCTTCTCGGGGAGCGGGATCATGACCCGGCCGTGTGACGTCGCACGCAGGAAGCGCCCGCCGTTCCACTCCACCACGTCGAAGTTGCCTTCCTTGAGGTCGAGCCGCTTCGGGAAGTCGCCAATGTTGTCGTTGGCAAAGTCTTCGGCGAAGATCACGCGGTCGCCCGGGACGAAGTCGTAGTTCACGAGCACCGTGTTCGTCGCCGGCGCGGCGCTGCCGGCGCTGCCGGCGCTGTCGAGCGCCGGCTGGGCGGCGGCTGACGCCTGCGCGAGCGCGGTGCTGATCGCGGCCGCCGAGTCGGCGCTTGACACCGGCTTGCCGCTGGCGTCGGTCACCTTGATCGGCTGGCCGCTTGCCTTGGCCTTCCGGATGCACGCGTTGTCCGTCACCGCGCAGACCACGGCGCGGGCCGCCTTGCTCACGGCGCTGTCCATGGCCTGGTTGGCTTTGTCGTTCGCGGCCTGCTTCGCCTTGTCGCCTAACCGACTGAGGATCCCCTGGCTCGCCAGCGGGGTGCCGGCGCCGAGGAACGCCGCGCCGGCCAGTGCGAGTACTGCGGTGATGTGACGCATGGGTGTCCACTCCACATGAGGTTCCGCCTAACGACCAGCGACATCGCTCCGCCCTCGGCGACACGGCCGGCGCGGACGAAGATACCACTCGCCGGAAGAACAAGCACGCGCGCCGGCTGAGTCCGAGCAGCGCGTACTTCCCCGCACTGTCCGCAAACTGCCCAGCTCGCTTGGCACCTGACACGCATCGACCCGGGTTTCGGGGCGACCAGCGAGAAAATCGTCGCCAATCAGACGTTTCATCGGAAGGCGCGGGTCCTGACACCCGCGCCCACACGCGCACCTGCGCTCTCGTCGGGCACCCAACGTACTCCCCGGCCCTCACGCGGACTTCAACAACTTCAACACCTTGAGAGACGAAACCTTTCGACTCATCACGCTCGGCCAGCTGGCGTTGATCGCCTCCGACGGGTCGGAGGATGCGTCGCTCTCCACGCGACGGCGAAAGCTGGCTCTCCTGGCCGTTCTGGCGACCGCCGGCCGGCCGCTCTCGCGTGCGGTGCTGGCCGAGATGTTCTGGGGCGACCAGGACGAGGAACGCGCCCGGCATTCCCTGAGCGATGCCCTGTCGCACCTGCGGCGCGTGCTCGGCCGCGATGCGATCGCCTCACGGCAGACCGATGTGTGGATCGCGCCGGACTGCAAGCTTTCGGTGGACGTGCTCGAGCTGACTGCGGCGGCAGCCACGCGCGACACTGCGCGGGTGGTCGAGTTGTATGGGGGCCCATTCATGGACGGCGTGAGTGTGCCGCGGTCGTGCACGTTCGAGCAGTGGGTGGCGCGCGAGCGCGATCGCCTCGAGCGGCTGTTCCTCGCCGCCTGCGACGGCCGCTGCTTCAGCCTCGCGCGCTCGCGCGAATGGGACGAGTGTGCGACCCTCGCCGCCCGTTGGCTCGGCATGGCGCCGTTGTCCGTGGACGCGGCGCTCTACCGGCTCAACGCACTCAAAGCGCCGCTGACGCGCGATGCGTACGCGCGCGCACTCGTGGCGTACGACCGGCTCGTCCGCCGCCTGCGCGACGAGTACACGCTCGCACCGGACTCGCGGGTGACCGCATTAGCCACGGACATCGCCGCATCGCTGCGGTCGACGCCCGCGGTGGCCGAGGCACCGGCGTATGCGGCGGTCGCAGTCACGGAGCGAGCCCCCATCGGCGCGGCGCCGGCGCCGGACGTGGCGCACGGCGCGGCTGCTCCGGAGTCGTTCGAGGACGCCGTCGCGAGCGCGACCGACGCGCCCCACGCGGCCCCAGCCGCTCCGGCGCGGTTAGGCAGAGCACCGCGCTGGGTGGCCGTCGCGGGCAGCATCGCGATCACGCTGCTCCTGGCGGCGCCGAGCGGCCACCACGGGCGGGCGCCGCTGCCTAACGGAGAGCCGGTGGTGGCCGTGGCACCCGTGCGCGTGGTGGGCGCCGATGCGTCGAGCGCCTGGATTGGCATCGGCATCGCCCAGTTTCTGGCCGCGGACCTCGCCGATTCCGCGAAGGTGACCGTAGTCCCGCCCGAGCGGGTGCTCAACGCGGAAGGCGGCAAGCTGGCCGCGTCGGACGACGCGACGCGCGCGCTGGCAGAACGGCTCGGAGCAACCTGGATCGTGGATGGTGGTCTTGTCCACGGCGACACGCTCTACCTGCTCGATGTGAGCGTGCGCGAGGCGTCGTCGGGGCGCGTCGTGCAGTTGTTCACGGTCACCGGGCGCGACATGGCGGGCCTGGCTCGACAGGCGGCGAAGCGACTGCGCTCGACGGCGCTCCAGCCGGCGAGCGGGGCACTGGCAGGTGGCAGCCGACAGGCCGCGGAAAGCACGGCAGCATACGCCGGCCACTCCTAGTCTGACGCCACGCGCTGTGCATCTTGTCATGCGTCATCTGCAATAGTCATGTGGCAGTTAGCGGTACTAGTCGGCGCGGGCGACCGTGGGCTGTAGTGTCATTCATGCGCCGATTGCACAAAACGGTTGACAGTGCCGCCTGACCTGGCCTAGCTTGTGGATGGAGCTGCGCTCCCGGACCCGGGAGCGTGATCGTTTTCCCCATCCCATGCGGCAGGCCCACCATGAAGCTCATCACCTGCATCATCCGCCCTGAACGGCTCGCGGCCGTCAAGGAAGCGCTCTTTCGCGCCGGCGTCACCGGCATCACGATCAGTCGCGTGAGCGGACACGGCGGAGAGCGCGAGGTGGTGGAGCACTACCGCGGCTCCGCTCTCGTCCTCGAGTTCCGCGACAAGGTCAAGATCGAGATGGCCTGCTCCGAGCCTTTCGTCGAGCCGACCATCGAAGCCATCACATCCGCGGCCCGCACCGGCCAAGTCGGCGACGGCAAGATCTTCGTGCAACCGCTCGATCGCGTCGTCCGGATCCGCACCGGCGAGCGCGACAACGCCGCGCTCACGCCAGTCACCGCCGACGAGGTCCAGCGAAAGGCACAAGGCACGCTCGCGGCGGTGTCATGAGCGCGCCGCCCGTCGACGCCGGCGATACCGCCTGGCTGCTGACGTCGACCGCGCTCGTGATGGTGATGCTGCCGGGGCTCGCGCTCTTCTACGGCGGCCTCGTCCGGCGCTCGAGCTCGCTCAACACCCACATGATGACCATTGCCGCGTTAGGCGTGGTGGGCGTGCAGTGGGTGCTGGTCGGCTATTCGCTGGCCTTTGCGCCGAGCACGCCGTGGATCGGCGGGATGGCGTGGGCCGGCTTCTCGCACGTCGGCGCGGATGCGAACGCCGCCTACGCCGCGGGTGTCCCGCACCTCGCGTTCGCCGGCTTCCAGGCGATGTTCGCCGTCATCACCGTCGCACTCATCTCCGGCGCGGTGGTCGAGCGCATGCGCTTTCCCGTGTATCTGGCGTTCGCCGTCGCGTGGACCACGCTCGTGTACGATCCCCTCGCGCACTGGGTGTGGGGCGACGGCGGCTGGCTCCGCTCGTTAGGCGCGCTCGATTTCGCGGGCGGCACGGTGGTCCACGTGAGCGCGGGCACGTCGGCGCTGGTCGCCGCCGCCATGTTAGGCAAGCGGCGCGACCTCGGCCGCGCGTCGCTCGTACCGCACAACGTCCCGCTCACGCTGCTCGGCGCCGGTCTCCTCTGGTTCGGATGGTTCGGGTTCAACGCCGGCTCGGCGCTCTCGGCGTCGGGCGTTGCAGCCAATGCGTTCGTCACCACCAACACCGCGGCCGCGGCAGCGCTCACCGTGTGGATGCTCATCGATCACGTGCGCACCGGCCGCTCGACGGCGGTCGGCGCAGCCACGGGTGCGGTCGTTGGCCTCGTCGCCATCACGCCTGCTGCCGGCTATGTGACGCCCCTCGCGGCGATCGCGATCGGCGCGCTCGGCGCTGGTGCGAGCTACGCCGCCATGCAGTTTCGTGCACGCACGAAAGTCGATGATGCGCTGGACGTGTTCGCGTGTCACGGTGTGGCCGGTATCACCGGTGCGCTGTTGACCGGCGTGTTCGCGACCACGGCGGTGAACCCGTCGGGCGCCGACGGTCTCCTGGCCGGACACCCAGCTCAACTCGGCGTCCAAGCGATCGCGGTAGCCGCGGCAATCGTGATAGCCGGCGCTGGAACGGCATCGATATTCGGCGTGTTGCGGGCGTTCGGATCGCTGCGCATTACGCTCGCGGACGAGATCGCGGGCATCGACGTGTCGCAACATGGCGAGCAGGCCTACCACGACGGTGACCTCGGCGAGCCTGCAGGCGGAGATGTCGCACTGGGCGGCAGCGTTCTGATCGCCGCGAGCGAAATGAACGAAGGGCAGGGACGACTCGCCGGCGCCGTGCTGGCGTAGCACTCAGCGAAAAGGGACTCTTCGGCAAATTGTGTGTGATGTTGGAGAAATCGTCGGGGAGAAGGAAATGCCGTTGTTCGTTCGAAGCCGCTACCTCGAGCCGGTCCAACTCTATTCGCGTTGTCCGGCTGCGTCCGGGTGTGTCCGCCTCTCAACTCGTGGATGCTCGCCTAACATCGGAGGCGGACACGCGAGAACCACTGAGCTCCCGCGAATCCGCCTCCGGCGAAGATGAAAGTCTCACGCCCGTAAGCGCGGACGAGGCCGGACACAAGCGGACAAAACAGGAAGGCTTGTGTTCGTTCGAAGCGGCTACCTCGAGCCGGTCCGAATCGATTCGCGCTGTCCGGCTGTGTCCGGGTTTGTCCGTCTTTCTGCTATCGTGAGAAGCCGCGCTCAGTGGAGCGCCCTGTTACACGTCGGTCAGCGCGTCGTCCCGAGATGTACGCTCTGCGCCATCGACGTCGGTCCCCATGAAAATCCTCTCATTCGGCGGGCGCCTACCGCGCGAGCACTCCTCGGCGCACAGCCGGCCACCCCGCAACGCCTTCCCACAATCGCCGTGAGCGCGCGTCCACTCATTGCTTCGCTGCTCTGTGTAATCGTTGGTGCCTGCTCCTCCGGCCCTCCAACGATACACCTCGGCGTCGCCGGCCCGTTCGCCCAACCGTTTGGCGACATGAACAAGAAAGGCATCGAGATGGCCATCGCTGAGGTGAACGACTCGGGCGGTGTGCGCGGAAAGCATCTCGAGCTCGACGAACGCGATGATGGCGCGGACGGCGCGAAAGCAGCCGGAATCGCGCAGGACTTCGTCGCCAATCAGACAATTGTCGGTGTGGTGGGACACGTCACGTCGGGCGCGATGGTGGCGGCCGCGAAGGTGTACGACGCGGGCCGACTGCCGGCGATCGCGACGTCGGCCACGACGCCCGAGCTCACCGGCATTTCGCCGTGGGTGTTCCGCGTGATCTCGAGCGACTCGAGCAACGGCATCACCATCGCGCACTTCGCCGAGAGTATGGGGCGCAAGCGCGCCGCGGTCTTGTACGAGAACGACGCATACGGACGGGGACTCGCGTCCAGCTTTCGCCGCAGCTTCGCCGGCCAGATCGTGAGCATCGATCCGATCTCGGCGAACATCACGAACGCCGAGCCGTACATGACGTACTACAAGACGCGATCGCCCGATGTGGTGTTCGTCGTCGGCACGCAGAACTCCGGGCTCGTCGTGCTGCACGAGGCAAAGCGCGAGAAGCTCGCCGCCGACTTCTTGGGCGGTGACGGCTGGACCGGCATCGTCGCCGACACGGCCATGGCGGAGGGCGCATACGTCGGCACCGCGTTCACGGTGGAAGACCCGCGTCCGGAAGTGCAGCGCTTCGTCGCCGACTTTCGCGCGCGGTACCACGAGACGCCCGACGCCTACGCTGCGTTAGGCTACGACGCGGCGCGGATGATGGCGCGCGCGATCCAGGAAGCCGGGCCTAACCGCGCGGCGATTCGCGCGTACCTCGCGTCGCTCACGGACGAGACGGCCTACCATGGCATCACCGGGGTGCTGCGCTTCGGCGCCGACGGCGATCCGGTGACCTCGTCCTACCGCATCACGCGCGTGCACCACGGTGCGTTCGACCTCGTCACGCCCGGAGCGGGGAGCGCGCAATGAGCGAGTCGACCTTCACACCGGTACGCCGGACGACCACGATTCGCGCGCGGCTGCTGCTGGGATTCGGCGCGCTGGTCCTGTTGTTGATCACCGCCGGCGTACTCGCGCGGGCGTCGATGAGCACCACCGCGACGACGGTGGACCACGTGCTCGAGGACATCCAGCGTGAGAACCGGTTGGCGGCCGAGTTCACCGCCGACATCGCGCGCGGGTTGGGCGCGGCGAACGCGTACCTCGCCACGCACGACTCGGCGACGGGCGAGGCGTTCCGGCGGTTCAGCTGGGATGCGCACGAGGTGCAGCGACAGATGAACGCGCTGCCGCGCCAATCGGCGGACGAGATCGCGCTCATCGCGGACATCGACGCGCGGTTGAGCGACGTCGAGGTGCGGTACAACCTCGCGCACCGGCTGCTCGACCTGGGCCGCGGGCCGGCGGCGCAGACGGAGGCCGCCGCGGCGCGTCCGGTGGTCGACACGCTGTTGGGCCAGATCGATCGGTTAGGCAGGCTCAAGGCGAACAAACTGGTGATCGCGTCGGCGCAGCTGCGGGAGGACACGGACCGGCGGTCGCTGATCCTCCTCGCCGTGGTGGCGATTGCGTTAGGCGTCGCCGCGACGATCACGATCCGAACGGTGCGATCCATCGATCGTCCGCTGCGAGCACTGGTGGGCCACGCGCGGCAGTTGAGCAGCGGCGAGCTGTCCGCGCGCACGACGGATCCGATGCCCGAAGAGTTCCAGCGTCTGGCCGAGGCGATGAACCACGCCGGCGACTCGCTGTCGAAGGTGGTGTCGGTGACGTCGGGAACGGCGCAGCAAGTCGCCGGCTCGGCCACCGAGTTGGCGGAAGCGTCCACGCAAATCTCCGATGCCGCGAGCCAGGTAGCGTCGGCCATGTCGGACGTCACGTCAGGCGCATCGAATCAGGTGCAGCAACTGCGTGACATCGACAACGCGCTGCAGGTGATTCGCCAACGAGCGGACACGGTGCGCGGCGGCGTGCACGACGTGAAGGGCCTCGCGCACGAAATCGCGGAATCCTCGGCGGCGAAACGGCCGGAGCTCGAGCGCGCGCTGGAATTGCTCCTGCAAATCAAGACGACCGTCGAAGCCGCGGCGACCGAAGTGCAAGCGTTGAACGACACGACCGCGACGATCACGACGTTCGCCGATACCGTTCGCGGCATCGCCGATCAGACGAATCTGTTGGCGCTGAACGCGGCGATCGAAGCCGCGCGTGCGGGCGATGCGGGCCGCGGATTCGCCGTCGTTGCGGCCGAGGTGCGCAAGCTCGCCGAGCAGGCGCGTTCCGCGTCGGCGACTGTCGTGCAGATGACGCGCTCGATCACCGAGCGCATGGCGCGCACGTCGGAAGCGATGCAGGATGGCGTGACGCACGTCGCGGAAATCGAACGCGCGGCGCGCGGCATGGACGACACACTCTCGGTGATCGCGTCCGCATCGGACCGCACGCGTACCGCGGCGTCGGGCGTTGGCGTCGCGGCGGAAGAGAATCTGCGCGCGGTGGAGCAGGCGGCCACCGGCATCGCGGCGATTGCACGCGTCGCCGAGTCGCACGCGTCCGCAGCCGAAGAAGTGACGGCGTCGAGCGAAGAGCAGAGCGCCGCGTGCGAACAGATGAGCGCGACAGCGGCCACGCTGCATCGCGGTGCGATGCGCCTCAGAGAGTTGGTAGACGGACTCGGCGCGCACAGCAACGGGAACGGGAACAACTAGGGAAGCAGCCGCCGCTGGCGGCTTTAGGGAATAGGGAAACGCTTCGCTTGGGGAAGCGGCGCCTGGCAGCGCCTTGGTTGTGGGCTGGCACTAATGTCTTGCCACCGAGCCTCTGGTTTAGCAGCGTTAGCCTTGTCCTTGGTCCCCGAGCGCTAGCGTTTCCCCAAGCGCAGCGTTTCCCGAAGCGTCAGCGCTTCCCCAAGGCGGCGTCAGCCGCCGCTTCCCTTGCTCGGAGCTCCCGTGCCTCTCCTTCACAAAATGACCACCACCGGATTTTCGCTCGACGGCTACCGCGTGGTGCAGAATCTCGGAATCATCCGGGGCATCGTCGTGCGGTCGCGGTCGATCGTCGGCAACATCGGCGCGGCGCTGCAAACGTTGGTGGGCGGCAACATTTCGCTGCTTACCGATCTGTGTGAGCGGACGCGCGAAGAGGCGTTCCAGCTCATGTTATCGCACGCATCGGAAGTCGGCGCCAACGCCGTGATCGGGGTACGCTACGACGCGACCGAGGTCATGAACGGTGTGACCGAAGTGTTGTGCTACGGCACGGCCGTCGTGGTCGAGGGCGAACAGGGCGCGGCTGCGTAGCGTCGCGCGCGCGACACTTGTCTCGTCGCGGCGCGCTTCCTATGCTCTCGGTATGGATCTCGCGGCACGTGTCCGCGATGGAGGAGCATGCCCTATACTCGCATCGTACAGATCAACGTTAGGAGCCGCGCCGCAGCCGCGGCGTTGGGCGGCGTGGCCCTGGTGGCGGGCGGCGTTCTGCTCGCATTCGGATTGACGCTCGTGGCGGGCGCAGCGGTGGTAGGCGCGGCGGCGGCCGGTGGGTTGCTGCTGTACCGGCGCCTGGTCGGCCGGACCGGGCCGCGCGTTCGGCCCCGGCACGGGCTCGATCCGTCGCTCGAGGTGTTCCCGGCACGCCGATCCGATCCGCCGGGACTTTCACCGCGGTCGCGCTAGCGCTCCCATGGCGTTTTCCATCGCATCACCGGCGTTCGCGGCCAACGGCTCGATTCCCTCGATGTACACGTGCGACGGCCGCGACATCGCGCCGCCCCTGGCGTGGAGCGGCGCCCCCGCCGGCACGAAGGCGTTCGCGCTGATCGTGGACGACCCGGACGCGCCGGATCCGAAGGCCCCGAAGACCACGTGGGTGCACTGGGTCGTGTACGACATCCCGGCGTCGGCGAGCGGACTGCCGGAGGGCGCGGCCGCCGGCCAATTGCCTAACGGTACGCGGGTGGGTCAGAACGACTGGAAGAAGGCCGAATACGGCGGCCCGTGTCCGCCGATCGGCCGGCACCGCTACTTCTTCAAGCTGTACGCGTTAGGCGCCACGCTGGGCGATCTGCGCAGTCCGACGAAAGCCGATCTCGAGAAGGCCATGAAGCCGCACGTCATCGGGACGGCGCAGGTCATCGGCACGTACGAGAAGACGCACTGAGACCGGCGCGCGGATGCCCGCAAGCCGATCACATCCTCACTGAGAGTTGGGCAGCCGCTCGATCGTGGACTTGATCGTCTGCGTGATCGGCGCGCCCTCCGAGATGGCGTTCTTCATCGTGAGGTCGATGCGCTGCGTGGACTGGGAGCCCAGATACACGCCATCGTGGCTCAGGATGTGGACGGAGTTCACCGACCCCTGTCCTTGCAGCGTCACCTTCTGACTATCCGGCGCCGCCGACGACTGCCCGCTCTGCACGATGTCCGTATGCCGGACGACCCGCCACGCGGGCTTGCCATTCACCGTGGTATCGCCCGTCACCCGCGTTAGGCTTATCGCGCGCGCCGTGACGTTGAAGCCGTCTTTGTCGACGTGGTCGGTGGTGGTGTCCGCCCAACTCGTGCCGGCGGCGACCGGTTTGTTCGGGAAGGACACGAGGAATCGGCGAAACGCGCGGTAGAGCGCAATCAGGTCGGCGTCGGTGGTGCCGGCGGGCGGGTCGAACCGATAGACCTTGCCCTGCGGGGAAATCAGGCCGGTGAGCTTGTCACCGAAGAGGTGGCGCACGTCGGGTTGTGGCGCGTCGAACTTCGTCGAGACGGCCACCGAGTCGAGCGTGATGTCGAACTGGAGCGTATCGCTCGACTTGGCGGACAGCTTGACCGTCACGAGCTGCGTGGTGGTGACGTCGAACTCGAACGGCGCGCGACCGCCGCCCTGGATCTGCTCGCGGTGGTTCTCGGTCACGAGGCGGTAGTGCTGCGTGCCTGGCGCGTACGCAAAGTCGCCGCCCTGGGCCGCCGGACCAACGCCTAACGGGACGAAGAGGAGGAGACCCAAGCCGACAAGGGCGTGTCGCATGACGAGCTCCTTCTTGGAAACGGTGGTACCCGCGCACCGGCAGCCCAAGCCGGCCGTTGCGCCCCTCTGTGCTAAGCATACCACGCGCCCGGGCCTAATCCGAGGGTGGCCGCCGCCCGCCCCCAGGCGGCTCTATCCGCTCTTTCCGTTGTTTTCTGTCTTTTCCGTTTCAACATGAGCGTGGAAAGCGTTCCATCCGGTTATTCCATCAATGCGCCTGAAAGGCTTCTACGCTCACATGTTGAAACGGGAAAGGCGCCGGTTCAACCGGTCCTGCAACGGGTGCGATTTCCCCGTGGTCCGTCATTCGTTGTTCGTTTCGTGTTGTCCCACCCGTCGTCCGTCCGTCGTTGTTCGTGACCAGTGCGTCGCACACCATGATGCGACTGAGACGCCGGCCACGGGAAGTTGCCCGCGGGAGATGGAGCCTCGTCGTCAGGTCAGTCGATGGCAACCCGTTGCACGCACCGATTGAATGCGCCGCAGAAACAACCGGAAGAGCGGTTGGCTCGCTTGAGAGCCGAGGCACAGGCGGGAGACCGTCAGGCACGTAGAGCCGAGCGTCGTGTAGAGCATGGGTTGTGCGGACGGTGGCGGGTCAACGGCCGGCGTCCTGCCGCTCGAGCGTGCGCTGCGCCTCGGCGTGCGTGATGGCGCCGTCGAGCATGGCGTCGAAGCGGCCGAACTGGCGCAGATCGCCTAACCGTCTCTTCGTTAGGCCGAGGGCGGCGCGGAAGACGCCGCCGCCCAGGCTGATGCGCGCGACGCCGAGCCGCGCGAGCTCGGCGACGGGCGGCGTGTGAGGCGTCGCGAGCACGTTGAGCGGCGCGCCGAGCGCGTGCACGAGGGCCGCGATCGTATCGCGGTCGGCGGTGCCGGGCGCGAAGAGGCAGTCGGCTCCGGCATCGCGATACGCCGTCAGCCGGCGCACGACGTCATCGAATCTCGTGTCGGGCGCGCCGACCTCGTCGAGATACACATCCGTGCGGGCGTTGATCACCAGGTGGACGCCGAGCTCGTCGGCAGCCGCGCGGGCGGCGCGAATGCGCTCGACCTGGAGCGACACGTCGAGCAAGGGGTTGTTCGGGTCGCCCGTCGAGTCCTCGAAGTTGAATCCCACGGCGCCGGCTTTCACCGCGCCGCGGGCAGTGGCGGCGGCGTCCTCGGGGCGCGGGCCGTACGCCGCCTCGAGGTCGGCCGTAACCGGAACGTGCACGGCGCGGGTGATGCGTGCAACGGCGGCGAGCATCTCGTCGCGCGAGATGTCTTCGCCGTCGGCGTAGCCGAGGGACCATGCGACGCCGGCGCTCGTGGTGGCGACGGCAGGGAATCCCGCATCCTCGACGAGGCGCGCGCTGATCACGTCCCAAGCATTGGGAAGAATGAGCGGCGTCTTTGCGTGGTGCAGGGCGAGGAAATCGTCAGCGAGGGACACCGGGGAATTAGGCGTTGGGTTGATCGGCAATCTATTAGAGCAGACAAGAGCGCGGACACCCGGGCTATTGTCGGAGGCGGATTCGCGGGCCCTCGGGCCGTGCTCGCGTGTCCGCCTCCGCTGCCTGACAGTCATCTACGAGTTTGAAGCGGACACACCGGGACACAGCCGGACAAGGCGGACTTATTTGTCATTGCTCGCGATGTCCGCTTCCGGCACAACAACGACGTTCCTGTTTGTCCGTCCGTGTCCGGCCTCGTCCGCGTTCACAGTCGTGAGGCTTTCAACATCGTCGGAGGCGGATTCGGGAGACGCAGCAGGTCTCACGCGTCCCGAGCGTCGCCCGAATCGCCGCAACTGAACCACTACTCGTATGCCAGTTGGTTGGGGGACTCGTCGCTCCTAAGTTATGGAGGACGGATCCCCCTGCGCATCTCATCACTCCACCCAATTGCGATCATGCCCGATCTGCCGTCGCGCGCCGATGCACTCGCGCTGATGCAGGAGTTCACGCTCAGCGAATCGTTACGAAAGCACATGCTCGCGGTGGAAGCCGCGATGCGTGCATATGCGACGCACTATGGCGAGGACCCCGAGCGCTGGGGCCTTGCCGGTCTCATGCACGACTTCGACTACGAGCGCTTTCCGAACGACGCACATGCCCCGGACGCGGAGCATCCGGCGGAAGGCGCACGGCTCCTGCGATCGCGCGGCTATCCCGACGATGTCGTCATCGCCATTCTCGGGCACGCGCCCTACACCGGCGTCGCGCGCACCACGCGCATGGCGCGCGCGTTGTTCGCGGTGGACGAGCTGACGGGACTCATTACAGCCACCGCGCTCGTGAAGCCGTCGCGCTCCGTGCACGAGGTGGAGGCGCGGTCGGTGCGCAAGAAGATGAAGGACAAGGCATTCGCGCGGGGCGTTAGTCGCGAGGATGTCGTGCTCGGCGCGCAGGAATTGGAGGTCGAGCTCGATACGCACATCCAATTCGTCATCGACGCGATGCGCGCAAACGCCGACGTCATTGGGTTGGCGGGCGTACCGGGGGGCTAAATGGCGCGCTTCAACGGTTCCCGTGCGGAACGCGTTACTCAGATGGACGTCTGCCGGGACGAGCATGTACGCAGCACTGTCTCTTCATACCGCCCAACACGTGCCTGAGCCGTCGACCGATTGGTCGGCTCGCACGCGCGAGCGGGACCTGATTGTTGCGGCACAACACGGTGATCGCGATGCGTTCGCGGAGCTGGTGACATTGCACCAGCGACGCGCGTACGCGGTGGCGCGCGCAATCACGGCCACACATGAGGATGCGGAGGACGCGGTGCAGGAGGGGTTCTTGCACGCGTACCGCGCGCTCGATCGGTTTCGACCGGAGCAGGCGTTCGGTGCATGGCTCCATCGCATCGTGGCTAACGCAGCGCTCGACATCGGGCGCCGTCGCCGCGTGCGCGATGCGGACACGTTGTCCGACTCGGTGGCATTACCGTTTCGCGATCCGGCGGAGCAGGACGAGCTTCGCCGGCGCCTTGCGGCCGGGCTCGAGGAGCTGTCGCAACGGCAACGGTCGGTGATCGTCCTGCACGACGTCGAAGGATTTACGCACGGCGAAATCGGCAGCATGCTGGGGATACCGGAAGGGACCGCCCGATCGGATCTCCACCACGCGCGGGCCGCGCTTCGTCGAACGCTGGGAGACCTCTGGAGTCAACGATGAGCATCGAACCTCGCATCGGACCCCACGGACGGGATGATGACCTGACCCGCGCGCTGCGGAGTCTGTACGCCCCACCGGCGGACGACGCGTACTGGGCCTCCCTCGCTGGGCGCATCATGGCGCGCTTGGGCGGCGACGCCGCGGTCGAACAATGGTGGCAGCCGTTAGCACGGTTCGCCCGCATCGGGCTCGTGGCGGCGGCTGTGGCGCTCGTGGCGGCGCGCATTGCGCTGTCGCGGAACGCAGCGCGCGAGACAGCCATCGCGTACGATGGCGTGATCGAAACGCCGTCCAGCGCGCCGTTGCAGCTGGCCAAAGATGCGGCGCCGGGTTCTGCCCGTGATGCCACACTGCGCTACGTCATCTCACCCTGACTGGAGCCGTCCATGCAGCGCTCGAAAGCGCTCGCCTTTGCCGCCCTGATTGCGGTGTTGGTCGTTGGCGGCGCGGTGGGCTTTACGGTGGACCGTCTGGTCCACGGGTCGTGTAGTACTACCAGCCGCCGGAACGTCGACATCCTCGCGGATCGCCTATCGCTCTCGCCCGGGCAGCGCGCGGCGGTCGACAGCATTCTCGACAAGCGACACCGCGACTTCGAGACCGCGCTGGTACCGGTGCGCCCGCAGCTCGATTCGATTCGTCTCGCGGCGCGCGCGGAAATCTTCAAGCTGCTCGATCCGACTCAGCACGTGCGGTTCCAGCAGATGATCGATGAATCGCAGAGCAGCCAGGAGAATCGGCGTTGACGAAACTGTTCGTGCTCGCGTTAGCACTGCCGGCGGCGCTGGCAGCGCAACAACCTACTCCATCCACGACACCGCGCGCCGACACGACGCTCGCGGCGTACGATACGACGTTGCTCGGCCCCGTCGACACGACGGCGCGTCCCATCCATCTCGATGAAGCGGTGCGTCTCGCGCAGAAAGCATCGCCGCTCGCCGTCGCGGCGCGCGGGTCGCTCGAGACGAGTCGGGCGCAGGTGCGAGCGGGATATGCGGCATTCATTCCGAGCCTGTCG
>DASVAC010000063.1:0-7949 GCA_036376535.1 Gemmatimonadaceae bacterium
GCCGGCGTCGATCCCGAACTCGCCGTCTCGAACGTCACGACCATGGACGCCATCATCGCGCACTCGATGGCCACGCCACGCTTCACCACCACGCTGCTCGCGCTCTTGGGCCTAACGGGACTCGCGCTCGCCGCGGTGGGCATCTACGGCATCATCGCGTACTTCGTCAGCCAACGCGCGCACGAGATCGGCGTCCGCATGGCCCTCGGCGCCAGCCGGCGCGGGGTGTCCATCATGGTGCTCCGCCAGGGCCTCGCCCTTGCCGGCGCGGGCGTCGCGATCGGGCTCGTCGTCTCTGCCGCCGCGACGCGCGCGCTGGCCGGCATGATCTACGGCGTGAGCACGCGCGATCCGCTGACGTTCCTCGGCGTCGCCGGGGTCTTGCTGGTCGTGGCCGCGCTGGCGAGCCTCGTCCCCGCGCACCGCGCCGCACGGCTCGACCCGCTCGAGGCCCTGCGCGGCGGCTGATCCGTTAGGCGCCCGGCGCGTCCCCGGCGCCGCGCCGACGCTTGTCCCGGCCGCGACCCCGCGCACGCCGCTGCTCGAGCCACGTCTCCCACCACCGCGGCGCGCTCGGATCCACCACGCGCACGTGTACCCCGCCTAACAGAGCCAAGCCGCTGATCCGTACGACCGGCGCCGTCGCCGAGGGCGCCGCCACGTTCGTCGCCTTGACCTCGAATTGGCCCAACACCGGATTCACGCTGCAGTCGATGCGCAGCGAGCGCGGCACGATGATCTCCACTTCGCCCAGCAGGCTGAGCACCTCGATCGACGCGCCGCCCGGCGCGATCGCCACTTGCGTCAGATCCAGGTTCACGTGCCCCATGAACGTCGCGACGCGCAGCGTGCGCGGAAGCATCCATTGGCCACGCCGTGTCACCGTCGAGAATATCGACGTGAACCCATCGCGCGCCGGCACCTGCGAGTCGGCGACGAGCGTCGGGCCCGGCGCCGGGACCGCATCCGGCGGTGCCGCGGCCGGCGCGCCTAACGGAAAGGCCGAATCGGGTGGAATGCCGCGCACGTCAGTGCGGCGTGGTCACGCGCACCCCGGGCCGAGGCAGTGGCGCGGGTTCAGCAGAACGCTGCGAGAACACGTTGACCATGAAACGCTGCGATTCGGTCACGCGCTCCACCTCGATCGCCGTCGATTCCACGATCTGCTCGATCCGCGACAATCGCGCTTCCAATGCGGTCATGTCCGGCGCAGGCGAGGTCGGCCGCTTGCGATTGAAGAACGCCGTCAGCACGCGCGTGAACGCGACCAGGCACCCCACGCCGAACAAGAAGGTCAACACGTCCGTCAACATCGACTCGGTCATCGCCGTTCCTCCACGGCCGGAAGCTGTGCCGGCGCGCCGTCCTTACGCTCGGCCAAAATGCGCGCGGTGAATCGCTGCGCCTCGCTCACGCGTTCGACCTCCACTGCGACGCTGTCGAGCGACTGCTCGATGCGATCCAGGCGACTGTCCAACTTGGACAGATCGGGCGACCCTTTGAGCTTGGCCCGCGCACGCGCCGCAAAAGCCGCGGCGATCATGCAGATCGAGATGCCGAACGTGATCACCGAGACGCAGACCACGGTCATGATTTGTTCGCCGTCCATGCGGCCTCCAGAAGCGCTCGAGACGCAAGATTCCCTACGCGGGGCCGAAACGCCAGGTGTCAACATCCGGTCAAGTCGGTGCGCCGGGTGCCATACCGAGCAATTGCGAGACGGCGTGCAGCGGGCCAGAATGAGGCGCCCGCCGTCTACCACTCGTTCACTGTTCTCGGAGCCGTTGGTGCACGTCACTCTCCTGGTGTCTCGCATTGCGCTCATCCGCATCGCACGCAGCCTCGCGTGCGCGGCCGCCGCTGCTTCCTTCATGGCGGCGGGCGTCGCGGCCCAATCGCGGCCGTCACCGGTCGTAGACCCGGCCGCGACCGTATCCTCGGGACGGCCCTTGCCCGGTCCGGTTTTCGAGAGCGCGCCGTTCAGCCGCGCGGTCGCGCGCGGTACGCGCACGCGCACCGGCGAGCCCGGAGCGTCCAACTGGGTCCAGCACGCGCGATACCACATCGATGCTGCGCTCGACCCAACGGCCTCGCGCCTAACGGGACGCGAGTCGGTGGTGTACCTCAATCGCTCGCCCGACACGCTGCGCGCGCTCGCCGTGTACTTGCGGCAGAACGTGTTCGCGGCGGCGAGTCCCCGGCGCAGCTCGGTACCGATCACCGGCGGCGTCACACTCTCGAGCGTGGTCGCCGCAGGGCGCCGCTTGGCATCGTCATCCGACTCGACTCGACCCGGCTACAACGTGGATGGCACCGTGATGTGGATCCGGTTGCCCGCGCCGCTCATGCCGGGCGACAGCGCGCAGCTCGCGTTCGGGTGGTCGTACACCCCGGCGCCCACGCCGTCCGATGGCCGAGAGGGGCGCGATGGGCACGTGTTCTTCATGGGGTACTGGTATCCGGAAGTCGCCGTATACGATGACGTGAACGGCTGGGTCACCGACCCGTACCTGAACGGCGCCGAGTTCTACATGGATCCGGCGGACTACGACGTCCGCCTAACGGTACCGCACGGCTGGGTGGTGGGTGCCACGGGTCTGCTGGCCGATTCGTCCGTCTATTCGCCCCGCACGCGCGCGCGGTTGGCCGACGCGCGGCACTCGGGTCGCGTGATCCGCGTGCTCACGCCCGGCGCGGACGCGGCGGCCGCGTTCGCGTCCGGACCGGCGCACGCCACGTGGCACTTCATTGCCCACGACGTACGCGACTTCTCGTGGGGCACGAGCGATCAGTACGCCTGGGACGCGACGCGCGCGCTCGTCGCGCGGGACTCGGGCGCGGCGCCCGACACCGTCGCGATCAACAGCTTCTTCCGCCTCACGCCCAAGGCCGCGGCCTGGTCGTTAGGCGGCGCGCGCTTCACGCGCGACGCCATCCAGCAGCTTTCGGCGTATCTCTGGCCCTATCCGTGGCCGCACATGACGTCCATGGAAGGCGTCATCCAGGGCGGCGGCATGGAGTACCCGATGATGACCCTCATGCAGTCGTGGGCCGACACGCTGTCGCTCGCCGGCGACCTCATGCACGAGACCGGCCATATGTGGTTCCCGATGCAGGTGGGGTCTAACGAGACGCGGCACCCGTGGATGGACGAAGGCCTCACCCAATTCGATGTCGCGCAGTGCATGCGCGTGTTGTACGGCGAACCGCGCCAGGGCGGCCGGCCTAACGACTCGGAGCCGGGCCAACGCGGCCTCTACCTGGGCGCCCTGCGCGCCGGACTCGACATGCCGCTCATGCGGTGGGGCGATCTCGCGTCGCCGGATCTCTACTTCATCACCTACTACGACAAGACCGCGCAGGTGCTCGCCGCGCTGCGCGGCGTGATGGGCGCCGACAAATTCCACCAGGCACTCCGCGAGTACGGGCACCGGTGGATCGGCCGGCATCCGTATCCGGTCGACTTCTTCAACACCTTCGACGCCGTCGCCGGCCGCGACCTCTCGTGGTTCTGGGACACGTGGTTCTACCGCGCGTGGCCGCTGGATCAGGCGATCGCATCCGTCGCCACCGATGGGGACTCCGCGGCCATCACCATCCAGGACCGCGGGCTCGCGCCGATGCCCGTTCCGTTAGTCGTGACGCGCGCGGGCGGCGTCACGCAGCGTATCGACGTGCCCGTGGATGTGTGGCTCCGCGGTGCGCGCACCTACGTGGTGCATGTGGCGGCGCAGCCGGCCATCACGCGCGTGGAGATCGATCCCCACGGCGACTTCCCCGACCTCGATCGCTCGCATCTGGTGTGGACCGCCGCGCATTGAGCGCTTGGGTTCACTCCTCGCGCAGCGCGATCGTCGGGTCGAGCGCCGCCGCGCGCCGCGCGGGCAGCCACGCGGCCGCCGTCGCCACAAGGAGGAACAGGATCGAGATCGCGATGTACGTCACCGGGTCCGTTGGGCGAACGCCCACGAGCATCGTCGACATCGCGCGCGTAAGCAGCACCGCCGCGACGAGGCCGCAGACGATGCCGATGGCGCTCAGGCGCACGCCCTGCGCGATCACCAGCCCGAAGATGCTCTGACTCGGGGCGCCGAACGCCATGCGCATGCCGATTTCCGCGGTGCGCTGGCGCACCACCGTCGACAACACCCCATACAACCCAACGGCGGCGAGTACGATCGCGATGCCGGCGAACGTGCCGATCAGCGCGAGCGCGAACTTGGTTGGCGCCTCGGCCTGATCGACGAACACCTGCATCGGCTGCACTTCAGCGACCGACATCGTCGGATCGAACTGGTGCACCGTCGCGCGCACGAGTGGCGCGAGCGCGGACGGATCACCGGTGGTTCGCAATGCCCAACGGGCGACGGTGCCCGATCCGACCTCTCCGTCGCTCATGAACAGTACCTCACGGCCGTCCGTTGCCAGGGTTTCGTCGCGCTCGTGCGCGACCACGCCGACCACCGTGTACCACAGCGGGACGTCCGTCACGATGCGAGCAAGGAGACGCTGCCCAACCGCGTTCTGTCCGGGGAACGCACGCGCGGCGAGCTTGTCGTCGATGATGATGTTCTTCGCGGCAGTGTCGTCGTCGGCTTCGGAGAAGTCGCGTCCGGCGAGGAGCTTCGTGCGCATCGTCGCGAAGTAGCCCGGAGTCACGAAATGAACGTTCGCCTGCCTGAACTTGGCCGCATCGGTGAGCGCGTCTGCCGTGCCCCATCTCGCGTTTCCGATGTTGCCCTCGAGCGGGAGCTGCGACGCCGCGGTCACCGACTGCACGCCGGGAATGGCGCGCAGTTGCTCGGCGAACGTGCGGACGAAGGTCGCGCGCTCGCGCACCGCGTTAGGCCCGGGCGGCGTGACGCGTGTGGGCGTCGCGAAGAAGGTCAGGAGCCCGCTGGGATCGAATCCCGGGTCGGTTTGCTGGAGCGCGACGAACGACCGGACCATCAGACCGCACCCGATGAGCAGCACGAGCGAGAGCGCCACCTCGGCCACGACGACGCCGTTGCGCATGAGCGCGCCGGCGCGCTGGCCCGTCGTGCGGCCGCTGGCGCGCAGCACGTCCATGAGGTCGGGTCGAGACGCGCGCAGCGCCGGCACGGTGCCGAACACCAGCACCGACACGAGCCCCGCCGCGATCGTGAAGCCGAGCACGATCGGGTCGATGCGAATCTCGTCCAATCGCGGCAGGCCGGCCGGTGCGAGGCGCACGAGCACCGCGATGCCTAACGTCGCCGCCCAGAGTCCTACCAGCGCGCCGCTGCCGCCCAGCAACAGGCTCTCCAGCATCATCTGCCGCACCAGCCGCACCCGCGACCCGCCTAACGCCGAGCGGATCGCGAGCTCGCGCTCGCGGCTCGACGCCCGCACCAGGAGCAGGTTCGCGACGTTGGCGCACGCGATCAGCAGCACGAACGCCACCGCGCCCATGAGCGCGAGGATGGCCGGGCGCTCGCTCGACACGAGGTCGGCGTGCATCGGCTCGACGCGCATGTAGAGTCCCGCCGTCTTGGCGATCGGGAACTGCGCCCGCAGGTTCGCGGCGAAGGCGTCGATTTCCTGTCTCGCCTGCGCCAACGTCGCGCCCGGCGCGAGCCGGCCCACCACGCGCAGGAACACGTTGATACGCGACGCCGCCGAGTTGTCGCCGAAATTGATGCGCTGCGCGACATAGACATCGGGCGAGCGCTCGATGCCGGCAGCGGGCGTGAACAGCAATTCGAGCCCGGGCTGCGCGACGCCCACGACCTGCGCCTTGAGCCCGCCGATGTTGAGGCTCTTTCCAATGATGCCGGCGTCGCCGCCATAGCGGCGCTTGAAGAAGTCGTAGGAGAGAATCATGATCGCCGGCAGCGGCGGTCCCGGCGGCGCCGCGGCCTGCCCGGCGGTGGCTCCGTTAGGCGGTGGCGGCTGCGGCGTGGCGTCCGCGTCCACGAAATCGCGGCCCATCATCACGTGCGTCCCGAGCACCGAGAAGAGGTTCGTCGTCACGAACGCCGCGGGCACCTGCTCCGGCTCGTAGCCATCACCGGCGAACGGAATCTTGAACGTGCTCAGGCCCGCCAATTCCGAGAACGTCTTCGTCGTCGCCCGCAGGTCGCGGAAGTCCGCGGGCGACATTGGAAAGTTGGTGACGTTCCGATTGCGCATGTCGCCCCACACGACGGCCAGCCGGTCCGGACTCGTGTAGGGCAGCGGACGCAGCAGCACCGCGTTCACGACCGAGAAAATCGCCGTACTGGCGCCAATGCCGAGTGCTACCGTGACGATAGCGGTGAGCGCGAACGCGGGATTCTTGCGCAGCATGCGAACGGCTACGCGCGTGTCCTTCCACAACGAATCCATGCTGATCCTCGGGGACGGGACGTGTGGGACCGGCAGACCGCGAAACGGACTCACATCACCACAGGCGCCTTACACGATGCACGCCACGCCTGTCACGGCGCAACGCGTTGCCTCACTGAAGGTTGCCGAATAGCCTCGTCACCCGGCTGACCGGTTTCGGGATTCGGCATCTCATATTCGGACGCCCGCCTTGCCACGTGATCGGGCGGCGCGCGACTTGCGCCTGGAGTCGCGCCTCCAAAACGCCTCCGTAAGGCACCCCCGTCCAATGCCGGACACGCTGCTCATCTCTGCCGTCCAACGCCGGACGACGAACGCGACATCGCGCGTGTCCGCCGTCGTCGGCGACAGCGAAGTCTGGTTCGAGTCCGACGATGTGGCGCTCCGACCGTCGATCGAAGCGTTCGTCTCGCCGTTTCTCATTCCGTCGGCCGCACGCGGTCTCCGCCTCGAGGCGACGGGCGCCGTCGACGCCGCGTTCGCCGCATCGATGCCGAAGGTGCTTGACATCGCGCACCGCTGGTGGGGGTACGACGTCGTGTTGCCGCACTTCGACACGGTGCCTGTTGATCCGAACCCGCACCTGCCGGCGGCCGGTCGGACGGCGCTGTGCTTTAGCGGCGGCGTCGATTCGTTCTACACGCTGCTTGCAGCGGGCCGCCGTGTAGATGACCTGGTCTTCGTGCACGGCTTCGACATGCCGCTCACCGACCTCGCGCGCGCGGCCGCCGTCGAGGAGAGCCTGCGCGAGATCGCCGGCGTCCTCGGCGCGCGGCCGATCGTCATACGCACCAACCTGCGCACGAACGCGGCCTTTCGCGTTGCGTCGTGGGACCGCACGCACGGCGGCGCGCTCGCTGCCGTTGGCCACCTGCTCGCCGGCGAGTCGGCGACGATGCTCATCTCGGCATCGTTCCACCGCGCCGGCTGGCGCCCGTGGGGCTCGTCGTGGCACCTCGATCCGTTGTGGAGCGGCAGCGGCCTAACGATCGAGCACGTCGGCGCGGACCTGAGCCGAGGCGACAAACTGCGTGTGCTGCGCGACGAACCGCTCGTCCGCCGCTATCTGCGCGTGTGTTGGGCGAATCGTCCGGATCTGCTCAACTGCTCGCGCTGCGAGAAGTGCATTCGCAACCAGGTGATCCTCGCCGGACTCGGCGTCCTCGAGCACTTTCGCACGTTCGAATCGCCGGACACGCTCGCCGCCCGCATCGCCGAGGTGCCGCGCATTCGCGAGCCGCTCGTGTTCGATCGCTACGAGTTCGCGTTGACGTTGGGCTTGCGGTCCGCCACCGCGGCCGAGGTGCGCGCGCTCCTCGCGCGGAGCAAGCGCGCGCTCTGGCGCGACCGCGCCGCGCACGCACGCGAGTACGTGGCCGCGGTTGCTCGACGTCTGCTGCGCGGCGGGCGCCGGGGCGACTGACGCAGCAGACGACCTGTGGAAGAGGGGGAAGCGCTCGCTGACGCTCGCTTGGGGAAGCGCTTCACTTGGGGAAGTGGGGAAGCGGCGGGCGACGCCGCCTTAGGTGAGGAAGGACATCAGCAGTCCGTGGCTGGAGAGTGCCGAACGCCATGAACGAGGCGCAGCACTCATTCCGCGC
>DASVAC010000064.1:0-13403 GCA_036376535.1 Gemmatimonadaceae bacterium
CCAATACATGTCGCTCGTCTGGTGCGTCGCCTGCATCGACGGGATCACGCCTAACTCCGCAAATCGCGGAATGTCGGCGAAATTGAGGATCTGGGCGTGCTCGATGCGGAAGCGGTGGTCGGCCGCCGGCACCTGCGCCAGAGCCGCCTGGTACGCGTCGAGCACGAGCCGGTTGGCGCGATCGCCGATCGCGTGCGTGCACACCTGGAATCCGTGCTCGAGCGCCGCGATCGCCACCGCCTTGATGTGCTCCGGCGCCGAGACCAGCAGCCCGTCGTAGCCCGGATCGTCGCTGTACGGATCGAGCAAGGCCGCGCCGCGCGAGCCTAACGCGCCGTCCATGTACAGCTTGATGCTGCGAATCGAGAGATGCCCGTCGTCGAGCAGGCTCTGCGGACCGCGCGCGAAATAATGCGCGATCGCCGCCGAGTCGTCGGAGATCATGGCGTAGACACGCAGGGTGAGTTGCCCCGAGCGCGCCAGATCCTCGAGGACGTCGAGCACCTCTTGGGGCTCGCCGGGATCGTGTACGGACACCAATCCCCAGCGGTTCGCGTCCGCCGCGCCCGCGATGATTGCCTGCTTGATCTGGTCGCGCGTTGGGCGCGGTACGACGCGGCGCACGATGTCCTGCGCATTGTCCACGAACACGCCCGACGGCGAGCCATCGGGCATGCGCACGATCCGTCCACCGGACGGATCTTTGGTTGCTTTCGTGACGCCGGCCGCCGCGAGCCCACGCGCGTTCACGAGGAGGGCGTGTCCGTCTACGCGCTCCAGCACCACCGGATGATCGGGCACGGCTTTGGTGAGCGGGCCTTCCGTTGGGAACGCCGTGTTGCCCCAGCGATTCTGGTCCCAGCCGTTGCCCTCGATCCAGGCGCCGGCGGGTGCGGTCTTGGCGCGCGCGACCACGCGCGCGATCACCTCATCGTACGATCTGGCGCCCGTCAGATCGACGTCCTGCAGCGAGAAGCCTAAATCGGTCAGGTGGCCGTGCGCGTCGGCGAGGCCCGGCAGAATCGTGCGGCCGGGGAAATGCAGCGTTCGCGTGGATGCGCCGGCCAGCGCGTCCGCGCCTAACCGAGGACCAGCGTACACGATGCGATCGCCGCGGATGGCGATCGCCTCGACCAACGGACGCGATTGATCGACCGTGTAGATCCGGTCGGCGGTGACGATGAGATCGGCCCGCTCGGCCGGACGTTGGGCATGGCCGCGGCCGGCGCCGGCGAGCAGCAGGATGGCGGTACTGGCGATGCAACGGGTCGGGAACGCAGCCACGGCTGACTTCCGTTAGGCGGATGAAACGGGACGCCGCCGCCGTCGCTTGGACGGCCGGCCGCGGCGCGCGCGCCGCGTGGGCCGCCGCGCACCGCCTGCGAGCCCTGCAATATGCGGGACGTCCCCGATCGGCGTAAGGCCGCGCCCCGTTGGTCCGCGAGCCACGCTCACGCGTTCGCCGGCGTCTCCGGCGGCCGCGGCTTCGTGACCAACCGGCGGGCCACGAGCAGCAGACCGGCCGCGATCACACCCAGCGGCACGAGCACGCCCATCGCCGCGATCCCTTGCGCAACGAAACTGACGAAGTTCCGCCACGCCTGACGGAACGCTTCGGCTAACACGCTCGTGCTCCCGCGCTCGCCCACCACCGGCACCGGCTCGTGCACCGTCACCGAGATGGTGCTCACCGCCGCGCGCGTACGCAGATACCGGAGACGTCCCTCGTACCGCTCGATCGTCTCGCGCACACGAGACAGCTCGCGTTCCACGTCCAACACGTCGCCCAGCTTGCCCGTCCGCGTCCCGAGCAGCGCGATGAGCCGCCCCTCCAGCTTGCGCGCATTGTCCATGCGCGCGTTCACATCGACGTACTCTTCGCCCACGTCGGCCGTCGACACGCTCACCGATTCGACATTGCCTAACGGACGGAGCGCGGCGAGCGCCTCGTCGAACCGCGCCGCCGGCATCCGCACCTCGAGCGTCGCCGAGTGCGGCTGATCGTGCCCATCCTGCACCGACACGTCGGCCACGTAGCCGCCCACGCGTTGGGCAACGGCGCGCACGCCCGCCACGCCGGTGTCGAGCGCCTTGACTTCGACACTCGCCTGTGCCGTGCGGATGAGCATCGTCGGTGTGATCGTCGCATCCGGCACGGAATCGATCGCCGACGGCTCGTCCGTCGGCGCCGACGCGTTGGCGTCGGCGAGACCGGATTTCCCGGCGAGCATGTCGCGGCCCGGAGCGGGCACCCCTACGGCGGCTTCAGCTTGCCTCGCGCGGTCCGCTGAGAATCCGCTGGCGCGCTCGATGTTGCCGCAGCCCAGCGCGAGCATCGCGACGACGATCCAGATGACGACTGTGGTCTTCATGGTCGGCATGTCCCCGGTGGTCCGCGCGCACCCTCGGCCAACGAGGCCGCTCGAGCTCGCGCGGGACGTGTGGAGATGAGACGCAGAACACGTCCCGGACTTGCACATGCGCTCGTTGGGCCGCGCGCCCGCACGGAATCCGGACGTCCAACCCTTTGTCGTTGCGCTCCGGCGCGGCGATATTGCCACCTCGCGTGCCGCCTCTCTCGACCCACAAGGACACCCGATGCGCTGCCTCCCGTTGATCGTCGCGATCCTCGCCGTGTCGCTGCTCGATGCGCCACCTGGTGCCGCGCAAGACGCACGCAGCGCCGCGCCCGTCTCCGCGCCGATCAGCAACATCGCCTATCGCATCACGTTCGACTCGGCCGACGCGCGCCGACGCCTGCTGCACGTCGACATGTCCTTCACCGCCGGCGGCGGCGACCAACCGGTGATCCTTGCGCTGCCCGCGTGGACGCCCGGCTCGTACGAGCTCGACTATTTCGCCCGTGCCGTCATGCGATTCAACGCCGAGAGCGACGGGCACGCGCTCGTGTGGGACAAAGTCGATTACGACACGTGGCGGGTGCGTCCCCAAGGCAACAAGCCGATCACCGTCTCGTTCGATTATCTCGCGGACACGTTGGACAACGCGATGGCGTGGGCGCGTTCCGACTTCGTGATGTTCAACGGCACGAACGTGTTCCTGTATCCGGAAGGACGCGGGTTCGATTTTCCGTCCACGGTCACCGTGCGTACCGAGCCCGCCTGGCGCGTGGTGACGGGCATGACGCCGGCGGCGAACCCGTCCACGTTCACGGCGCCCACCTACCACGAGTTGGTGGACATGCCGTTCTTCGTTGGGCACTTCGACCTCGACAGCGTGCGCACGCCTAACGGATGGCTGCGGTTCGCCGCCTACCCGTCCGGGAGCGTGCCCCGCGCGACGCTCTCGTCGTCGCTCGCCCAACTGGCCAAGATCCTGCCCGTGGAAGGCGCCGTTTTCGGCGACGTTCCATTCTCGACGTACACGGTGATGCAGATCGCCGATTCGGGCTACGGCGGCATCTCGGGGCTCGAGCACGAGAACTCGCACGTCGATGTCACCACGCCGCTCGCGATCGGCGAGCCGATCGAGATGTCGATCTACGCGCACGAGATCTTCCACGCGTGGAACGTGAAGCGGCTGCGCCCCGCCGATCTCTGGCCGTATGAGTACGCGCACGAGCAGCCGACGACCTGGCTGTGGGTGAGCGAAGGCATCACCGACTACTACGCCGACCTGTCCGAGGTGCGCGCCGGCGTCATCGACTCGGCGGGCTTCTTCGAGCTCACCGCCGGCAAAATGGCCGACGTGGCTAACGCACCGCCGGTCGCCCTCACGGATGCATCGCTTACGACGTGGATACATCCCGAGGATGGCACCGCCGACATCTACTATCCGAAAGGATCGCTCGCCGGGCTCATGCTCGACATCATGATCCGCGACGCGAGCGACAATCGCGCGTCGCTCGATGATGTGATGCGCGCGTTGTACCGCGAGTGCTACAAGCACGGCACCGGTTTCACCGCGGCGCAATGGTGGGCGGCCGTGAGCGCCGCAGCCGGCGGCAAGTCGTTCGCGGATTTCAACGCGAAGTACATCGACGGCCGCGATCCGTATCCATGGAAGGCGCTGCTGCCGCTCGCCGGACTTCGTGCGACAATCGACACCGTCCGTACGCCAACGTTGGGCGTGTCGGCGCAGAACGATTCAGCCGGCGTGCGTGTCGCGCGCGTCGCGCCCGGCTCGTCGGCTGACGAGGCCGGGATCCAAGCGGGCGACTATCTCCTGTCGGTGGCCGGCATTCCGGTCACGGATCCGAGTTTCATCAATCGGCTGCGAGACAAGGTCGGCGTGCGCAGCGGAACGTCCGTGTCGTTTCACCTCCAACGGGGCGACGACACACTGGATGTAACGGGCAAGTTACAAGTGCAGGAACGCGTCACCGTTCGGGTGGATGCCGACCCTGCCGCGACTCCCAAGGCAATTCGAATCCGCTCGGGCCTCTTGCACGTACGGTGAGACACGCCACACTGTAGACGTGAAGCGCGCACACCCGCAGCTGAGTCCTACCTAAGACTCCAATCGGAGATTCGCATGACGGCCACTGCAGCACCCAAAGCGCCATCGGTGTGGGAAGACTTCATCGATATTTTCACATCGCCGAGCGAGGTCTTCGCGCGCAGGCAGAACGGGAATTGGTTCGTGCCGATGATCGTCGTCACCATTGTCGTTTTTGCAATTTTTTTGGGTACGAAATCGTTGACGCAGCCGGTATTCGACGCCGAATTTGCGCGCGGGATGGCGACTGCAATGAAGAGAAACCCGCAGTTGACACCCGACCAGATAGAGAAGGGCAGGGGCTACGCCTCAGTGGCCGTTACGATTGCGTTCCTGTTCGCGATTCCCATCTCGACGTTGTTCGTGGGCGTGTGCACCTGGCTGATTGGGAAGTTGTTCGATGCGACGATCGGATTTGGCGCCGCCCTCGTGATCGCGGCGTACGCCGAGTTCCCGAAGATCTTCCAGCCCGTCGTCGGTGCACTCATTGCATTTTTTTCGGATCCGTCGACGCTCAACTCCGCCACGAAGATCAGCGCGAGCCCGGCCCACTTTTTGGACATCTCGACGACATCGCCTGTCACGCTTGCGCTGTTGCAGCGGTTTGACGTGTTCACGATATGGTGCACCATCCTGATAGGCATTGGCCTGGCGGTGATCGGAAAGATCCCGCGCTCCAAGGCGATGATGGCCGCCGTGATCGTGTGGCTGCTGGCGAGTGTCTTCCCGCTTCTCGGGGCGCTGCGGCAGTAGGATCGCCCCATGCGCGCGATGGTCCTCGAGCGGCCCCGCGCGCCGCTCGTGGCGCGCGACATTCCTGATCCGGCCCCCGGTCCGGGTCAGGTCCTGCTCCGGGTTCGTGCGTGTGCGGTGTGCCGCACCGATCTGCACGTCATCGACGGCGACCTGCACGATCCCAAGCTTCCGCTTGTGTTAGGCCACGAGATCGTCGGCATGGTCGCCGCGCGCGGCGCCGACGCAACGCGCTTCGAGGTCGGCGCGCGCGTCGGGGTGCCATGGCTCGGCTGGACCTGCGGCGAATGCACGTACTGTCGGTCCAATCGAGAGAACCTGTGCATCCGCGCGCGCTTCACCGGCTACCAGATCGACGGCGGCTACGCCGAATACTGCGTGGCCGACGAGCGATTCTGCTTCGCGCTCCCACACGCCTACGATGACGCGCACGCTGCGCCGCTCCTCTGCGCGGGGCTCATCGGCTATCGCGCGCTGCGCGCGGCCGGCGATGCCGCTGCGTTAGGCATGTACGGATTCGGCGCCGCGGCCCATCTCATCGCGCAGGTCGCGGAGTCGCAGGGCCGCCGCGTATTCGCCTTCACGCGTCCCGGCGATACGGCATCGCAGCAGTTCGCCCGTCAGTTAGGCGCGGAGTGGGCCGGCGGGTTCGACCAATCGCCGCCCGTCGAGCTGGACGCCGCGATCCTCTTCGCGCCCGTGGGCGCGCTGGTTCCCGCTGCGCTGCGCGCCGTGGCCAAAGGGGGCACGGTGGTGTGCGCCGGCATCCACATGAGCGACATCCCGTCGTTTCCGTACGAAATGCTGTGGGGCGAGCGCGTCGTGCGGTCGGTGGCCAACCTCACGAGACAGGACGGCGAGGAGTTTCTGGCACTCGCGCCGCGCGTTCCGGTTCACACCGACGTCGACCCGATGCCCCTCGAGAACGCCAACGAAGCCGTCCAACGACTCCGCGCCGGCGAGGTGCACGGCGCGGTTGTATTGACGATCGGGTCCTGACCTTCCGTTAGCCGCGCAGCAGCAGCTTGGCGATGGTTTGCAGCTGCATGTTCGACGTGCCCTCGTAGATCGTCCCGATCTTCGCGTCACGGTAGAACTTTTCGACGGGATAGTCCTTGGTGTACCCGTACCCGCCGTGCAGCTCCACGCACACCGACGTCACCCGCTCGGTTACCTGTGACGAGAACAGCTTGGCCATCGCCGCTTCCTGCGTGAACGGCCGGCCTGCGTCCTTGAGACGCGCCGCGTTGTACACCATGAGGCGAGCGGCCTCGAGCTCCGTGGCCGCTTGCGCCAGCTGAAATTGAATGCCCTGGAATTCCGCCAGCGACTTGCCGAACTGCGTCCGCTCGCGCACGTACTGCACCGTCGCGTCGAGCGCGCCGCGCGCGACACCGATCATCTGCGCGCCGATGCCGATGCGCCCTTCGTTCAACGTCTCGATCGCGATCTTGTAGCCCTGCCCAACCGGGCCCAGGACGTTGGCCGACGGCACGACACATCCCTCGAGGATGAGCTCCGTGGTGCTCGACGCGCGAATGCCTAACTTGTCCTCCTTCTTGCCCACCGAGAATCCGCCGAACCCGCGCTCGACGATGAACGCCGTGATCCCGCGATACCCCGCCGACGGATCGACGGTCGCGAACACGATGTAGATCTCCGCTTCCGCCCCGTTCGTGATCCACAACTTGCGTCCGGTGAGCACCCAGTCATCACCGCGGCGCTCGGCGCGCGTGGCCAGGCCGAACGCATCCGACCCCGAGCAGGGCTCGGACAGCGCGTACGCGCCAACGGTTCCCGCGGTGAGCTTGGTCAGGTATTGCTTGCGTTGGGCATCGGTGCCGAAGCGCGAGAGCGGCGAATTCACGAGCGTGTTCTGCACGTCCATCAGAATCGCGGACGATGCATCGACGCGGCTCACCGCCTCGACCGCCAGCGTCACCATCATCATGGTGCCCGCTGCGCCGCCGTACTCTTCCGGCACCGCGATGCCCATGAGACCCAGCTCGAAGAAGCCCGGAATCAATTCAGGATCGAGCTTCCCGGCACGATCCATCGCTTGCACACGGGGACGCACCTGTTCGTCGGCGAACGCCGAGACCGCATCGCGGAACATGCTCTCGTCTTCGGAGAGCACGGTGAGCGGCGCACGCGCCGCCTCGAGGTCGATTGTCATGCGATCCAATGTATGGGGTCGCCGCCGCTGGCGTGAGCGGCTGGGCTCGGCGTCAATGCGCGACCGTTACGTTCGACGCGGCCTCGCGGCAGGCGTCGCCGCACCAGCGTTCCGGTGTGCCCTCGGGACGCACGCACGTGCACGGTGCAGGCACGTCACGCCCGCGCGCTTCGACGCCCGCACGCTCGAGCACCACCTCGGCGAGCTTGTCGTGCACGCCAAACGCCGGCGTCACCGACACGTTCACGTGGGGATAGGGAGCAGCCGCTTCGCGAGCCAACCGCGGAATGTCGCGCGTCGAGTGCTTGCCCGGCGACAGCATGTACGGGAACACCACGACGTCGGTCGCGCCCGCTTCGACGCAGGCCGCGAAACCCTGCGCGATGGTCGGTTCGGCCAGCTCCATGTGCGCGACGCGCACGACCGCCGCATCACCCGCGATCGACTGCACGAGATGCCCAACGCACTCGATCATGCGATTGGCGGCTTCTTTCACCGAGCCGTGATCCACGAGCAGGATGGCTTTCATGCGCTGGGCTCCACGCGGGGACAGGTGCGAGCGGATCCCGAAAGCTAACGCGTCGCTCCGTCGAACACGTCGAGGGCCAGCTCGACCTTTCCGAACGGCGCCGACACCTGCACGCCCTGCACGGTATGGCGCACCTGGGCGAGCATCTCGCGCGCGAGCGCGATGCCTTCGGCCAGCGCATGTTCCTTCGATTGCTCGCTCGCGCGCCGCATGCGTTGAATCACCGCGTCGGGCACCACGACGCCGGGCACTTCGTTCGCGAGGAACTCCGCGTTGCGCGCGGACACGAGCGGCCAGATGCCCGCGATCACCGGGATGCGGACGTGTTCGATCGAGGCGAGGAACCGGTGCAGCTGATCCACATCGAACACCGGTTGCGTGATCGCGAATTCGGCGCCGGCGTCCACCTTCCACTCGAAGCGGCGCAGCTCGTACGCGGGGTCGATAGCCGCCGGATTGACGCCGACGCCTATGGCGAACTGCGTCGGCGCGCCGATCGCATGGCCGCCGGGATCGAGGCCGCGATTGAGCCGGCTCACCAGATTCGTGAGGCCGATCGAATCGATGTCGAAGACCGCGGTCGCATCGGGGTAGGGGCCCATCTTCGGCGGGTCGCCCGTGATGATGAGCAAATTACGCAACCCCATCGCCGACGCGCCTAACAGATCGCTCAGCATGCCGAGCAGGTTGCGATCGCGACAGCAGTAATGGGTGACCGTCTCGATGCCGATCTGCTGCTCGATGAGCAGGCTCGTCATGAGCGCGCCCATGCGGCTCTGCGCGCGCGGTCCGTCCGGGACGTTCACCGCATCCACGCCGCGTTCGCGAAGCGACCGCACGCCTTCGAGCATGCGCGTCGCGTCCACGCCGCGCGGCGGCACAATTTCGACCGAGGATACAAACTCACCGGCTGCGATTTTCGCCGCCCAACGCGATCGTTGGGCGAACGGCACGGCCGGCTCGGCGCCATCGACGCGCGGTTCCTCGGGTCGCGCGGTTGCGGCGTCGTCGGTGTGTGGGAGCTGATAGCGCACCGACGCGCGCCACTGCTGCCGCGGCACCAGCGGCCGGATGCCTTCGACCAACGCCTTGATGTGATCGGGCGTGGTCCCGCAGCAGCCGCCTAACACCTTGGCACCCGCCTGGATGAGATGGCGGCCGTAATTGGCGACGTACTCCGGGCTCGCCATGTACATCGTTCGCCCGCCGACGTCGCGCGGCATGCCGGCGTTGGGCTGCGCGCTGAGTTTTCGCGTCGACACCGCGGCCATCCGTTCGATGGCCTCGAGGATCGCTTGCGGACCGACGGAGCAGTTGAGTCCGATGACGTCCGCGCCCCAGGCGTCGAGCGCGCGAGCCACATCCTCGGGCGTCGCGCCGAACGGCGTGAGGCCGTCCTGTCCGATGGTCATCTGCGCGAACAGCGGCACCGACGCGTCCACCTCGCGAGCGGCGCGAATGGCCTGCTCGATCTCATCGAGGTCGGCGAACGTCTCGAGGATGAACAGATCGGCGCCGCCTTCGCGCAGGGCTTCCAGCTGCTCGCGGAACATCGCGCGCGCTTCATCGCGGCTCGTGGGGCCGAACGGCTCGATGCGGATGCCTAACGGGCCGACGGCGCCCGCGACCAGCACGTGGTCGCCGGCCGCCTCGCGCGCCAGCCGCGCCGCGCGACAATTGAGGTCGCGCACCTGCCCCTCGAGTCCGTGCGGCGCCAATTTGATGCGGTTGGCGCCGAAGCTGTTCGTTTCCAGCACCTCCGCGCCGGCTTTCACGTAGGCACGGTGCACGTCGCGCACGAGATCGGGCGCCCGCGCGTTGAGCTCGTCGTAGCACTGATTGATGAATACGCCGCGTGAATAGAGCATCGTGCCCATCGCACCGTCGAACACGACGATGCGCTCGGGCTCGAGCAGCTCCCGCGGATCGCGCCGGGGACTCACGACGCGCCCCCGGCGCCGGTGTCGCGCTCGCCGCCGCTCCGCACCGCGTAGTACTTGGCCGACGGATGGTGGACCACGATCGCGGCCGTCGACTGCTCCGGCACGAGCTGGAACGCCGGCGTCAACGTCATGCCTAACGATTCGGCGGCCGGCAGCAGGCGGAAGATCGTCGCGTGGTCGTCGAGGTCCGGGCACGCCGGGTAGCCCCAGGAGTAGCGCTTCCCCTGCGCCGCCGATAGGCCTAACTGGCGACGGATGTCGCGGTGCATCCATTCGGCCACCGCTTCCGCCGCTTCGACCGACAAGCCGTGCAGGTAGTACGCTTCCGTGTACTCGCCGCGCGCCTGCAGCTCGTCGAACCGCCGTTGGGCCGCGTCGCCGACGGTCACGATCTGCAGCGCCGCGACGTCCACCTCGCCCGAGTCCACCGGCCGGAAGTAGTCCGCGAGACACAACCGCTCGCGCCCAGCCTGCCGCGGGAACGCGAATCGCGCGACTTCGCGCAGCGCGCCGCCATCGCTCCCGTACGCCGCCGCGTCGTACACGATCAGCTCGTTCCCCTGGGCTTGCACAGGGAAGAACCCGTACGCCGCCTGCGGCACGAGCCACTTCTCGGCGCGCGCGCTCGCCGACAACCGCTCGAGGGTCGGCCGAAACTCGTCGCGAACCGTGGCCTCGAACGCCTCGCCCGATCCGCGGCCGCCCCACTGCAACCGGAACAACTCGTCGAGGTCGAGTAAGGCGAACACTTCGTCGAGCGGAATGTCGTGTCGCACGCGCGTGCCAAAGAACGGCGCTTCCGGAATCGCATTGTCCGTCGGGATGTCGGACCGCGTCGTCGCGTCGGTGCCCACGGCCACGTCTTTCCCGACCTTCGACCGCAAGAACACGTCGCGCCGCGCGTCGTCGAGATTGCCGGTCACGAAGGCGTCGCGCCGCTCCGGGTCCATCAACGCTTCCACCGAGTCGAGCCCCTCGAACGCATCCTTGCAGTAGAACACGCCGGGCTGGTACGCCCGCTCGCCATCCACGAACAGCGCGCGCCGGCCGAACCGCCGGTTGATCGCCGCACCGCCAATGAGCACCGGAACCTTGAGGCCCCGCCGATCCAGCTCCTGCACGCAGATCGGCATCTGCTTGGACGTCGACACGAGCAGCGCCGACAATCCGATGGCATCCGCGCCCACCTCGACCGCCTTGTCGATGATCGTGTTCACCGGCACCTGCTTGCCCAGGTCGAACACGGTGTAGCCGTTGTTGGAGAGGATCGTATTCACGAGCGACTTTCCGATGTCGTGCACGTCGCCGTACACGGTCGCCAGCACGACCTTCCCCTTGGTGTACCCGTCGGCGCGCTCGAGGAACTGCTCCAGATGCCTAACGGCCCGCTTCATCACCTCGGCGCTCTGCAGCACGAACGGGAGGATCAGCTCGCCGGCACCGAACTTGTCGCCCACTTCTTTCATCGCCGGCAGCAGCACGTCGTTGAGCACGCGCACCGGGTGCTCGCGCACGCCCGCGGCGTCGAGCGCCTCCTCGATGCCGTCCTTCTTCCGGTGCAGGATCTGCCAATGAATGCGCGCGTCCGGCTCGAGCGCGGCCAGATCCGAGTCGGCCGACGCCTCGGCCCCGGCGCCGCCCGCCGACGGCCCGGCGCTCGCCGAAAACTCGATGAATCGCTGCAGCGCGTCGGGCCTGCGGTTGAACACCAGGTCGTCCGCCAGCTCCCGCTCGTGCGGTGAGAGCTCGGCGTACGGCCGGATGTGGGCCGGGTTCACGATCGCCATGTCGAGGCCAGCCTGCACGCAGTGGTGCAGGAACACCGAGTTGAGGATCGCCCGGGCCGCCGGTGCGAGGCCGAAGCTCACGTTGCTCACGCCTAACGACGTGAGCACGCCCGGCAGCTCGCGCTTGATGAGCCGGATGCCCTCGATCGTTTCCGCCGCGCTGTCCACCCACTCCGCTTCACCCGTCGCCAGCGTGAACGTCAGATCGTCGAAGATCAGGTCTTCGCTCGACAGCCCGAACTCGTTCACGGCGATGTCGTGGATGCGCCGCGCGATTTCCAGCTTGCGGTCGCGCGTCTTCGCCATCCCCGCTTCGTCGATGGTGAGCGCCACGACCGCCGCGCCGTGCTGCTTGACTAACGGCAGCACCGCCTCGATGCGCGTCCGCCCGTTTTCCATGTTGATCGAGTTGACGATCGCGCGGCCCGGCACGTGCTCGAGCGCGCGGCCGATCACTTCGGCTTCCGTGGAGTCGATCATGAGCGGCGTCTCGACGCTCATCGACAGCAGCTTCACCACGCGCGACATCTGTTGCGCTTCGTCGGCGCGCTCGGTGAGCGCGACGCAGACGTCGAGGACGTGCGCGCCCGAATCCACCTGCTGCCGCGCGACGCCGACGATCCCTTCGTAATCGTCGGACAGCAGGAACTGCTTCACCTTCCGCGACCCCTGCGCGTTCACGCGTTCGCCGATGAGGAGCGGCGGCGGATCCTGGTGCAGCGTCAGGGCGCGCATGGCCGACGACACCCGCGGGACGTGCGGCGTCGCCCGGCGCGCCCCCGCGCCATCGAGGGCGCGTACCGCGCGGACCACCGCGTCGAGGTGCGCGGGGGTCGTGCCGCAGCACCCGCCCACCACCCGGACGCCGAAGTCGCGGACGAACTCTCCTAACGCAGCCGCCATCGCGTCGGGCTCCAGCGGATACACCGCGTCGCCTGTGCCCGTGTTGAGCGGCAGCCCCGCGTTCGGGATGCAGGACACCGGCCGCGTCGCGTGCTCCGCGAGCCACCGGATCGGCTCGCGCATGTGCTCCGGTCCCGTCGAGCAGTTGAGGCCCAACACGTCCACGCCTAACGACTCGAGCGTCGTCATCGCGCTCGCGATGTCGGTGCCCAACAGCATGCGGCCGCTCGTGTCCAGCGTCACCTGCGCTTGCACCGGCACGCGCCGTCCGAGCTCCGTGAACAGCCGCTCGAAACCGGCCAGCGCCGCTTTCACCTCCAGGATGTCCTGCGCCGTTTCCACCAGCAGCAGGTCGACTCCGCCTTCGACCAACGCCCGTGCCTGCTGATAGTAGTCGTCCACCAGCTCGGCGAACGTCACCGCGGATAAGGTGGGGTCGTCGCTCGACGGCAGCATTCCCGTTGGGCCGATCGATCCCGCGACGAATCTCCGTCGACCGTTGCCCGCCGACTCGCACGCCTCACGCGCCAGTTGGGCAGCGCGCACGTTGAGCTCGTGCACTTTGTCGCCCAACCCCCATTCGCGGAGGCGCCGCGGCGTACTCTGAAACGTGCACGTTTCCACGACATCGCAACCGACCGCGAGAAACGACTCGTGGATACCGCGCACGACGTCCGGGCGCGTGAGCACGAGGTAGTCGTTGCAGCCCTCGAACGCCGCGCCCCCGAAGTCCGCAGCGGAGAGCGCGTGTCGTTGGATATTGGTGCCCATCGCGCCGTCGAACACGAGCACGCGCTGAGCGAGCTCGCGAAGGTACGGTGAATCGCTGCGTTGGGCAGAACCCCGCGAAACTG
>DASVAC010000065.1:0-2516 GCA_036376535.1 Gemmatimonadaceae bacterium
CCCTTGGCCTGGTGGTCGTCGAAGCCCCACCGGCCCGCGGCCGCGGCGCCGAATCCGCCGCCTAACCGGGCCGACGCGCCACCGCCTAACGCCAGCCCCTCCACGCGGTCGACCCGGGCGACGTCGGACACGCGGCGCGCCGCGGGCTCCACGCCGGCCGCACCCGACAGCGCCTCGGTGCGCACGAGGTCGCGCGCCTCGTCCTGCACCCGCCGCACGTCTGCTTCCGTCGCCGCCCGCACGTCCGGGGGCAGCGAATCGAGAATGCGACCGGTCCAATGATAGGATGATGTAACGGTACGCGGCGCCTCGACGATCTCCGGACCGCCGAACAGCGTCGGCGCGAGTTTCGTGTTGATGTCATAGCAACAGATGTCCCAGCGGCCGCGGATGATGCCGCGCGCCGGAAACTGCAACCATGTCCCCGTACGCCGGATCTCGATGTCCTGACGGTACGGCAGCCAGTAGCGATCCTCGACGAGTGCGTTCTCGAGCACGATCGAGATGTCCTCGAGCTCCTTGTCGAGATACGCGGCGTGCGTGAAGGCGAACGCCATCCGCACCACCTGGGCGCTCGCGGTGTCGATGTATACCGCGCCGACGATGCGCGCCGCGCTCTCGTCCCGCGGACGCACCGCCACCTCGTACACAAAACGGTTCTGTCCGGCGAGACGAATCGCGAGCGAGTCGCGAATGGCGAAGTCGTACAGGTGCAACCCGTCCGCCGACAGCGGGTGCGGCACATCGCGCACCTCGTCGCCTTCGCCCAAGCGAATGAAGTTGGGGAAGTTGTTCTGAACGATGCCCAAATGGTCCTGGTGATACCGGATGTCCGTCGGCAGGAGCAGCGTATCGCGACGGCCCTCGATGATCTGCTTGCTGAGATTGGGCGCGCGCCAGTAAACTTGGAGCGCCAACTCGTCCGACTTCACGACGGACGGCGGATCGGGAAAGCCCTGACCGAGTTGGACCAAAAACGTGAGATAGCCGTGCGCGGTGGCGTGGTAGTCCACCAGCGTGCTGTCGGCGAGTTGCTCGGCGCGGCCCTTCGTGGCGCGCTCGACCAGCGCCATCGTGCGCGGGTCATCCCATGCCTGCGCGCCGGCGGGTTGTACGGCGGTCGTGAGACCCACCAGGACACACAGCGCGGCGGCATGCGCCGCGGAGAACCGAAACATGATCGAGAAATGTCGCGGCCTCGTGATCGAGCGGCAAGCGACGCCATGATGACTCCCGACCGTTTCGTCGCGCTCGCCGAGCACGGCGGACTCGTACCGGTGTGGCGCGACTGCCTGCTCGACGCGGACACGCCGGTGTCCGCGTTCGCAAAATTGCGGCGCGGGCCGTTCGCGTTTCTGCTCGAGTCCGCGCCCGCGGGCAGCGAGACCTGGGCGCGGTACACGTTCCTCGGCACCGAGCCGCGCGGGGCGTGGCGCCTCAGGGACGGCGTCGTGGAGGACTGGGCGCCCGAGCGGGGCTGGTTCGGCGCGCGGCGACCCGCGGATCCGCTCGCCGACCTGCGCGCGCGCCTAACGGAATACGAGCCGGCGCCGGTGCCGGAGCTCGGCGCGTTCTGGAGCGGCGCGGTCGGCTTCTTCGGGTACGACGTGGTTCGCCTCCTCGAGCACCTGCCTAACGCGCCGCGGCGCGCCGTGGACGTGCCCGACGCCGTGTTCGTCTTCACGCGCGCGCTGGTCATCATCGACAACCTGCGCGCGCAGGCGCGCGTCGTCGTGGCCGTGCCCGTCGCCGGCGGACTCGACGAGGCCGCGCGCCGTCGCCTGCACGCGCAGGCGGAGCGCGAGATCGATGGAGTCATCGCACGGCTGCAAGGGCCGGGCGTGCTGCCACCGCTGGCGCTCGATCCCTGCGCGCCGCCCGCACAGGGCGCGTCGTCGTATTCGCGCGAGCGGTTCGAGCGCGACGTCGAGCGGATTCGCGAGTACATCTTCGCCGGCGATTGCTTTCAAGCAGAGCTCGCGCGGCGCATCGCGGTACCGCTGGACTTCGAGCCGCTCTCGCTCTATCGCGCGCTGCGGGCGCTCAACCCATCGCCGTACATGTACCACCTCGTGCTCGACGGCATGGAGCTCGTCGGCAGCTCGCCCGAGCTGCTCGTGCGCGTGGCCGACGGCACGGTCACCGTTAGGCCGATCGCCGGCACACGGCCGCGCGGCGCGACGCCGGAAGACGACGCCCGCCTGAGCGCCGAGCTGTTGGCCGACGAGAAGGAACGCGCCGAGCACGTCATGCTCGTCGACCTGGGCCGCAACGACGTGGGGCGCATCGCGGCGTACGGCAGCGTGCGCGTCACGGACCTCATGATCATCGAGCGATACAGCCACGTGCTCCACATCGTGAGCCAAATCGAGGGGGCCTTACGCGGCGACGCATCGGCCATCGATGTATTTCGCGCGACCTTCCCGGCCGGCACGTTGACGGGCGCGCCGAAAGTGCGCGCGATGGAGATCATCGACGAGCTCGAGCCCGAGCGCCGCGGGCCGTACGGCGGCGCC
>DASVAC010000066.1:0-17190 GCA_036376535.1 Gemmatimonadaceae bacterium
TCATTCGACGAGAGCCCGACCTGGTCGCCCGACGGGAAAGAAATCGCGTTCGTGCGTCGCCCGGGAAACGGTGGTGCGCCCGAGACACTGCTCGCGCTGCACCCGCGCCCGTTCGCGATCTGGGCCGCGAACGTGCAAACGCTCGCCGCGCATCAGGTGTGGCAGAGCCCGAACACGCTGCGCGGCTCGATGCCCACCACCGACGGCGAAACGAATCTGCATTGGGCCGCGGGCAACCGGATCGTGTTCCTCGCGGACCTCGATGGCTGGCCGCACCTGTACTCAATCCAGGAAACTGGCGGCGACCCGCTGTTGCTCACACCGGGCCGCGGCATGGCGGAATACATCGCGATGTCGCACGACGGGAAGACGCTCGTGTTCGCGGCGAACATGGGCACGGGCACCGATGACCTCGAGCGGCGCCACATCTTCAAGGTTCCGGTGGACCGCGCCGCGCCGGTGAACCTCACGCCGGGCACCGGCCTCGAATGGACGCCGGTCGTGACCGGCGACGGCGCGACGGTCGCGTACCTCTCGGCCGAGGCGAAGCGGCCGCCCCTCCCGGCGGTGCTTCCGTTAGGCGGCGGCACCGCGCGGCTCATCGCGGCGGATCGCATTCCGTCCGATTTCCCGACGGCGCAGCTCATCGTGCCGCGCGCGGTGACGTTCCATGCGTCGGACGGCACCGAGGTGCACGGCGACCTGTTCGCCAAGCCCGGCCTGTCGCACGCGCCGGGCGTGATCTTCGTCCACGGCGGTCCACCGCGGCAGATGATGCTCGGCTGGCACTACATGGACTACTACTCGAACTCGTACGCGGTGAACCAGTACCTCGCGTCGCGCGGCTACGTGGTGCTGGCCGTGAATTATCGGTTAGGCATCGGCTACGGACACGAGTTCCATCATCCCGAGCACGCGGGCCGATTCGGCGCGTCGGAGTACCTGGACGTGAAAGCCGGCGCGGAGTACCTGCGCGCGCTGCCCGAGGTGAGCGGCGCGAAAATCGGCATCTGGGGCGGCTCGTACGGCGGGTTCCTCACCGCCATGGCGCTCGCCAAGAATTCGGATCTCTTCGCGTCCGGCGTTGACATGCACGGCGTGCACGATTGGATGTCCGACGTCCAGGAGTTCTACGCGCGCCGCGCCCTGCAGTACGAGAAGGCCGACCTGGATTCGGCGGAGAAGGTTTCCTGGCAGTCGTCGCCGGTCGCCTACATGTCGAGCTGGAAGTCGCCGGTGCTGCTCATTCAGGGCGACGACGACCGCAACGTGCACTTCCACCAGACGGTGGACCTCGCGCGGCGCCTGGATGCGCAGGGCGTGAAGTACGAGGAGCTCGTGCTCCCCGACGAGATCCACGGCTTCCTGCGCTACGCTTCCTGGCTCACCGCCGACAGCGCTACCGCGTCGTACCTGGACAAAACGCTCAAGTGAGGCACGTGCCTAACGCGTTCCATTTCTTTCGGGAACCGGCCGAACCACGAGGTCAGGAGTAGCATCTCGTCGATCTCGTGGGTCGGCACGCGCGTGGTCTGGCGCTCGACCGGGCCGTAGACCTCCGCAATGGCCCGCTCGAGCGCCGCTTCGTCGTTAGGCGTGCGCGGCGCGGGATGCTCGTCGCGCACGCGGCCGCGCCGGATGAGATACACGCGGTCGTCGCCGCCGTGGCCCGGCACCGTGTACACGAACGTCAACGACTCGACGCCGAAGCGCAGCCTCAGAAACTGCACGCGCAGCTCTTCCAGGCGATTCACCTTGTCGCGCAGCGCCGCCGCGCGTTCGAACTCGAGGCGCGAGCTGCTCGCTTCCATCTCGCGCCGCAGCGTGTCGAGCGGCGTGTCATCCGTGCAGTCGAGAAACGCGCGCGCCAGCGCGAGCCGTTGATCGTACTGGGCCTCCGAGCATCCGCCCACGCACGGGCCCAGACACTTGCGGATCTCGAAGCGAATGCACCCCGGCGTTCGCGCGATCTGAAACAGCTCGCTCTGATCCGAGAAGTGCATTTTCCGTTCGAACGTGCAGTCGCGGAGCCCGAGCGCGTCGTTCAGCTCGCGCAATGACTCGGACACACGCTGCGCGCCCTGAAACGGGCCGTAGTACGCCGCGCTGTCTTCCGTTGGGCCGCGCACCACGGTGAGCTTGGGCGCGGGGCCTCGCGAGATCTTGATGAACGCGAAATGCCGGTCGTCGCGCTTCATCGCCACGTTGAGCCGCGGACGCAATCGCTTGATGAGCCGCATCTCGAGCAAGAGCGCGGCAAACTCGCTCGGCGTGTAGTCCCAGTCGATGCGCACGGCCTCGCGGATGATGCGTGCGCCTTTGTCCTCGGGATATTTGCCGCGGAAGTAACTGAGGAGCCGCGTGCGCAGCCGCTTCGACTTGCCGACGTACACGACTTCGCCCGTGCTGCCGTGCATGCGGTAGACGCCCGGTCGATCGCCGGCCTCCGCGGTCACGGCGGCGCGCATGCGCGCGAGTTGGTCGTCGTCGGTGCAGGGCGGAAGGAGCGCGCGCCGCTTCATCGCTGACAGCGGGGACACAACACGGTCGCGCGGCCATCGATGGCGTCGGTGGCCACGAGCCGCGAGCCGCACCGATGACACGCTTCGCCTCCGCGCCCGTACACGTCGAGCTGCGCGGCGAACGATCCGCGCTCACCCGACGCATCGCGATAGTCGCGAAAGCTCGTCCCGCGCGCGTCGATCGATTCGCGCAGCACGTTCACGATGGATTCGTGGAGTCGGGCGATTTCATCGGCGCGAATGGTCCGGCCGGCGCGCGACGGGTCGATCCCCGCGCGCCACAGCGATTCGTTCGCGTAGATGTTGCCGAGGCCGGCAATCCGGCGCTGGTCCATCACCAACTTCTTCACCGCTTGAGAGGAACCCCGAAGAGCGCCCGATAGATGCGTGATCGTGAACGCGGGGTCAAGCGGTTCGACGCCGAGCGCCGCCGAATGTCGCGCCCAACGCTCGGGCGACATCAGTGTGACGGTGCCGAGTCGCCGAATGTCGCGGTAGTGCAGGGTGCGACCGTCGGCGAGGCGGAGTGCGAGGGTCGAGTACGCGCGCTCGCGCTCCGGTAATGCACCGGCATCGATCAACAACGCGCCCGTGAACCGCGGTTGGACGACGAGGCGGTTTCCCGTGGAGAGATCGAGCACGACGAGCTTGGCGCGCCGCCAACATCGTTCGATCATGGCGCCGATCAGCGCGCGGCGGAGTTTGGCGGGAGTCGTTTCGCGGAGGACGTCGGCGTGCGTGACGGTCACGCCGGTGATCGATGCTCCCGCGAGCGCGCGCTGCAGGTCGCGCGCGATGGTTTCGGTTTCAGGCAGCTCCGGCATGGCGCTCGAGCTCCCGCCACGCAATGTCGGCGCGGTAGTGGCTGCCGGTGAACTGGATCGCCGACGCGGTGCGCACGCTCGAGCGCTGGGCGGCGGCGAGCGTGTCGCCAACCGCAGTCACCGCGAACACGCGGCCGCCCGAGGTCACGAGGCGTCCATCGCCGGCGCGGGTGGTGCCCGCGTGAAAGACGTGCACGCCGGCACCGGGCGTCGGCGGCAGCGTGATCGCATCGCCCAACCGGGGCGTGTCCGGGTAGCCGGATGCCGCCAGCACCGTGGTGACCGCGTGACTCTCCGCCCACCGGAGCGGCCGTTCGTCCACCCCGCCTAACGCAACGCCTAACAGGCGCGGCAGCAGCGGCTCGGCGAGCAAGGGCAGCAGCGCTTCCGTTTCCGGATCGCCGAACCGGCAGTTGAATTCGACGACGCGCGGCGACGCGCCGTCGGGCGCCACCATGAGCCCGGCGTACAGGAGGCCGCTGAACGGCGATCCGGCGTCGCGCATCGCGCGCAGCGTCGGGCGCACGATGCGCTCGATCACCTCGTCGACCAACGCCGGGGTGGCCAGCGACAGCGGTGCGTACGCTCCCATGCCGCCCGTGTTGGGCCCGCCGTCGCCGGCGAGCAGCCGCTTGTGATCCTGCGCCGGCATCATGGGCACGACGCGCGTTCCGTCCGTGAGCACGAACAGCGAGACCTCCTCGCCATCCATGAACTCCTCGACGAGGATCTCGTTGCCGGCGTCGCCGAACGAGTGGTCGACGAGGATCGAGTCGATCGCGCGATCCGCTTCGCCTAACGTGCGGGCGATGAGCACGCCCTTGCCGGCCGCGAGTCCGGACGCCTTGATCACGACCGGCTCGCCTAACGATCGCGCCGCGCGCTTCGCGTCATCGGGCCGCACGTGGCGCTCGGCGCGCGCGGTCGGCACGCCGGCGCCGAGCATGAGCTGCTTGGCGAACGCTTTGGACGATTCGATGCGCGCCGCGGCCGCACTCGGCCCGAATACCGGCACGCGGTGCTCGCGTAAGGCGTCGGCCAGTCCTGCCGCGAGCGGCGCTTCCGGACCGATGATGGTGAGATCGGGACGCTCGTCGCGCGCGAGATCGACCAACGCTGCGACGTCCGTGGCTTTGACCGGGACGCAGCGCCCGAGCTCCGCGATGCCCGGGTTGCCGGGCGCCGCAAGCAGCTCGAGCGATGGATCGTCCTGCGTGAGCTTCCAGGCGAGGGCGTGTTCTCGTGCGCCGCCGCCGACGAGCAACACCTTCACTTGGATGTCGTGTTCCGGTAGGCGTTGTTGAAGGCGTCGCGCGCGCCGCGCAGCGCATCCTTCACCTGATCGACTGCCGTGCGCGCCTCGGTGCGATAATATCCGGCGGCTTCGGCGTAATCGTCGCTCAAGGGCCGATCGTCCTCGCCGCGATGCGGATAGTCGCCATTGACGATGCGATCGTACGCGCCCGTCTGAATCCACCGCTGCAGCTCCGCGGCCCGCACGGTGTTGAACGGGTGCGTGCGGAACGCGACGTTGAGCACGCGGAAAATCGTGTCGAGCGCGCCGCCACGTTCTTCGTACTCCTGCGCCTGCACGAGGAACTCGTCCAGATTCGACTCGTCGTCGTTCGTGATGCCGCCCGCAAACTTGAGGAAGAGCCGCATCGACGCCTGCGGATCCTGCGTGGCGAGCAACCCCGCGCGATCGGACGAGAGCTCCGCCTTCCGCGCCCACTCGAACAGTGCGAGCTGGATGGGCAGGGCGATGAGGCCGAGTCCGGGGATGTTGTTGAACCCAATGTTGAGGATGAGCAGCGCGAGCGTGGTGTACGTCGCGTGCCCGCTCATCACGTGGCCTAACTCGTGGCCGAGGAGCACGCGGCGCTCGTCCCAGTCGAGCAGATCGAGGCCGGCCGAGTTCACGACGATGAACGGCTTGTCGAACCCCACGGCCATTGCATTGGCAAATGGCGACTGCGACACGAACAGGTCCGGCCGATCGGGCCAGTCCATGGTGTGCAGCACTTCCTCGAGCAGCACGTTCAGATGCGGCCGCTGCCGCGGCCCAACGCGAACCGCGTTGGCCGTGAAGAGGCTGCGCACTCCGCGCTCGCCCAGGAAGCTCATCACCTTGCGGAGGACGTCGTCGAATCCGGGGAGCGCACGCAACGTGTTCAGCGCCGCGCGGTCGGCCGGGTGCTCCCACGACACGGGCGCGATCTGGATCAGTTGGTTAGGCATGGGCGGTCGCTCGTGAGAGGTCGCGGCTTACGTGGCGAAGGCGTGATCGAGGTCCGCGATCAGGTCGCCGATGTCCTCGACACCGCACGACAGCCGCACCATTCCCTCGGTGATGCCGAGCTCGGCGCGGCGCTCCGGCGGCACGGACGCGTGCGTCATCGACGCCGGGTGGCTGATCAGGCTCTCCACTCCTCCCAACGATTCCGCCAGCGAAAAGATTCTCGTCCGCTCGAGCACCTGCGCGGCGCGGTCGCGCGTCCCCAAGTCGACCGTGATCATGCCGCCGAATCCGCGCATCTGCCGGCAAGCGAGCTCGTGCTGCGGATGCGACGGGAGTCCCGGATAAATGACTCGCTCCATGCCCACGTGCTCGGCCAGCCAGGCTGCTACCCGGCGGCCGTTTTCGTCGTGCCTCGGCATGCGGAGGTGCAGGGTCTTCGTGCCGCGCAGGGCGAGCCAGCAGTCGAACGGGCCCGGGACGGCTCCGGAGGCGTTCTGGATGAATCCGAGGCGGCCGGCGAGATCATCGTCTCGGAGCACGGCCATGCCGCCGATCATGTCGCTGTGGCCGTTCAAGTACTTCGTAGTCGAATGGAATACGATGTCGGCACCGTGCGCGAACGGGCGCTGGAAGACCGGCGTCGCAAAGGTGTTGTCGACGATGAGCAGTGCGCCCGCTCGATGCGCCGCCTCGGCGGCCGCCGAGAGATCGGTGATCCACATGAGCGGGTTCGTCGGCGTCTCGACTAACACAGCCACGGTACGCGGCGTGCACGCGTCGGCGATCCGTTGGGCATCGCGCGTGTCGACATACGTGAAGTTCAGGCCTAACTTCTGGAGCAATTTGTCGAAGAGCCTGAAGGTGCCGCCGTAGACGTTCTGCCCGCAGATGATGTGGTCGCCGGATTGGAACAATTTCATGATCGAGTCGACGCACGCTGTGCCGCTAGCGAAAGCGAATCCATGTTGCCCATCTTCCAGTGCAGCAACATTCCGCTCGAGCGCGTCCCGCGTTGGGTTCCGGCTACGTGAGTATTCGAAGCCCTTGTTCTTTCCGAGGCCCTCCTGCACGTATGTCGACGTGAGATAAACCGGCGTCATGATGGCGCCGGCCAGCGGTTCCGGTCGCTGGCCTGCGTGGATGGCCCGCGTGCCCAATCCGGATTGTAGATCGTCGTCGAATATGCGCGTCATGCCAAGGCCCGTTGATCAGTTCGCGCAAGATAACTCCCCGAATCCGGTGACGCACGCCAACGGCGTCGACGGGATTCGCTGCCTCGTCGTCGATGACGAGCCGCGACTCCGCCAAGCGCTCGTGCGCCTGATGCAGGGCGCCGGCTACAAGTGCTTCGAGGCCGGCTCTGCACAGGACGCGTTGTCGCTGCTCGATCGCGAGCCGCTCGAGCTCGTGTTGTCCGACATGCGGATGCCGGGCATGGACGGCGCGTCGCTGCTCAGACGAATTCGCGAGCAGCACCCCGATGTCGCGGTCGTCATGGTCACCGCTGTGGCCGAGGTGGAAGTGGCGGTGTCGTGTCTGTCGGCGGGCGCGATGGACTACATCACCAAGCCGTTCATCTTCGAGGAAGTGAAAGCGCGCGTCACGCAGGCGCTCGAGAAGCGCCGGCTGCTGCTCGAAAATCGCGGCTATCAGGAGCGGCTCGAGGAGCGCGTCAAAGCGCAAGCGCAGCGTCTCGAGGATTTGTTCCTCGCGAGCGTGCAATCGTTAGCCGAGGCGCTCGAGCTCAAGGATCCGTACACGCGCGGCCACTCCATTCGCGTGAGCCGATACGGCGTGGCCATCAGCCGCATGCTTGGCATCGACGACGTGACGATCCGCAACATCGAGCTCGGCGGACAGCTGCACGACATCGGCAAGATCGGCGTGCGCGAAGATGTGCTGAACAAGCCGGGCCCGCTCACCAAGGACGAGTATCAGCACATCATGACGCACCCGGTCCTCGGCTGGCGCATTCTGCGTCCGCTGCTCGGCGACAATTCGGTGGTGCTCAACATCGTGCGGTCACACCACGAGCGGATGGACGGGACGGGCGTGCCCGATGGGTTAGGCGGCAGCGACATCGCGCGTGAAGCGCGGGTGATCGCCGTGGCGGACGCGTTCGACGCGATGATGAGCCGCCGTCCGTACCGAAAGGGCCTGTCGTACGGCGACACGCTCGACGAGCTCAAGCGGATGTCGGGCGCGCAGTTCGACGGTGACGTCGTCGCCGCGTTCCTCGAGGCCGTTTCCACCGGAGTGATCGTTCCCGACCAGCGCGACACCGTGCTCGACGCGAGCCACACGGCGCGGTTGGCGAAGTCCGCCGGTTAGGGAGAGTGCGTCTGAGATAAGAGCGCGGACACGCCTGGGACAGGGAAGCGCTCGCTCACGCTCGCTTCGGGAAGGGCTTCGCTTGGGGAAGTGGGGAAGCGGCGGGCGACGCCGCCTTGGGGAATGGAACGACATCAATGGTCCTCGCGGATTGGGAACCCGGTGCGTATCGAGGCACGGCCTCTCGGTGCGCGGAGATTGATGTCCTTCCTCACCCGCAGGCGTGCGTAGCCCGCCGCTTCCCAAGTTCCCCAAGCGCAGCGCCTCCCAAGTGAGCGGTAGCGAGCGCTTCCCTTGTCCCCAGGCGTCGCCTAACGCGGCATTGCTCCGAACCCTCACCGGCCGTGCGTCCGATTTGCGCTCCTGGCGACACCTGTGGTCGTTTCGTCGTTATCCTTGTGGCGACCCCTTCGCGTATTTTTTCCCGGACCGTGACGGAGGTTACAGCGTGTACGAGGGTCTGATGGTTAGCGTATCAGGAGTACGCGGGCGCGTCGGTGAAGCGCTCACGCCTGAGGTTGTGACGCGCTTTGCGGCTGGCTTCGGGGCGTGGGCGAAGGCCAAGTGGTCCGCAGGCCCTTTGGGCTCGGGACGGTGTCGCGTGGTGGTCGGACGCGACTCGCGTGTGTCGGGTCCGATGTTTCATCGCGCGACGATTGCGGCGCTGCAGTCGGCGGGTTGCGATGTGATCGATGTCGGTCTCGCACCCACGCCTTCCATTCAACTTGCGGTCGAGCACCATCACGCCGCGGGCGGGTTAGCGATCACGGCAAGTCACAACCCGATCGAATGGAACGCGCTCAAATTCATCGGTCCCTCGGGACTGTTCCTGGACGGCGCGGAAGGCACGGAAATGCGCGGCGTCGTCGAGAGCACGATTCCACGCGCGACGTGGGATGCACTGGGCGAAGTCGAGATCGATAACCAAGCGATCGAGCGGCATCTCGACGCGGTGCTGTCGCTGCCGTTCGTGAAGGTGGATGCGATTCGCAAACGAAAATTTCGCGTAGCGCTCGACTGCGCGCATGGTGCGGGCGGCGCGATCATTCCCGAGCTGCTGAGACGTCTCGGCTGCGAGGTGCACGCGATCAATCTGGAGACGGACGGACGCTTCACGAGACCGCCCGAACCCGTTGCGTCCAACTTGGGAGACTTGGAACGTCTCGTGCTGGACACCAAAGCCGAAGTCGGTTTGGCCACTGATCCCGACGTGGATCGGTTGGCGCTCGTCTCCGACCAGGGCACAGCGATTGGAGAAGATTGGACGCTGGCGTTGGCGGCCCGGCTTGTGCTCAAGTACCGGCGCGGCCCGGTGGTGGCGAATCTATCGACTAGTCGGATCGTCGATGACGTGGCCAACGAGGCGGGTGCGGAGGTGGTGAGGGCGCCGGTTGGCGAAGTCAACGTCGCCGTGCGCATGCGGAGGGAGGGTGCCGCGATAGGGGGCGAGGGGAACGGTGGCGTGATTCTATCAGAAGTGCACCTGGGCCGGGACGCTCCGGTCGGTGTAGCACTGCTGCTGCAAATGTTGCTGGAGGACAACGCGCCGCTGTCGGCCGTCGTGGCCCGCTACCCTCGCTACGTGATCGTCAAAGACAAGTTGGATCGGCCGAACGCACCGCTGGATGCGGTGTATGATGTGTTGCGACAGGGGTTTACGGACGCGGAGGCAGATACGCAAGACGGGTTGCGGCTGTCGTGGGTGGACCGCTGGGTGCACGTGCGTCCGTCGGGCACTGAACCGATCGTACGGGTAATTGCCGAAGCGCCAAACGCGGCGGCCGCGCGCGAGCTCGTGACGCGCTCGCGCGTTCCGTTGGACGCGTTAGGACGATGACTAACCGAGGCTCAACCACATGTGCGGAATAGTTGGATATGTAGGACCGCGACTCGCGTCGCCGTTGCTGCTCGAGGGACTCAAACGGCTCGAGTATCGGGGCTACGATTCGGCCGGTGTGGCCATCATGAACGGGAAGGGCGTCGAGACGCGGAAGGCGCCGGGTAAGATCTCGGAGCTCGAGACCCTGGTGACGGCCGCGCCGATTCACGGCACGCTCGGCATTGCCCACACGCGATGGGCCACGCACGGTGCTCCGAATTTCTGCAACGCCCACCCGCACGTCTCTTGTGAGAACGACGTCGCGGTCGTCCACAACGGCATCATCGAGAACGGATCGTCGCTGCGGCAGGCGTTGGAAGACGTCGGCCACACGTTCCGCTCCGAGACGGACACCGAGGTGCTCGCGCACCTGATCGAAGAGTTCTTCGACGGCAATCTCGAGGAAGCCGTGCTCGAGGCGCTGCGCAAGGTGGAAGGCACCTACGGGATCGCCGTGGTGTCGAGCCGCGATCCTAACAAGATCGTGGCGGCGCGCAAAGGCAGCCCGCTGCTCGTCGGGTTGGGCGAAGGCGAATACTTCGTGGCCAGCGACGTGTCGGCGATTCTTGCGCACACGCGCCAGGTCATCTATCTCGATGATGGCGACCTCGCGGTGTTGGAACGTGACGGCTATCGCATCATCGACATGCAGGCCCTACCGATGACGCGCGCGGTGAGCAGCATCGACTGGGATCTCGACATGATCGAGCGCGGCGGCTTTCCGCATTTCATGCTCAAGGAGATCTTCGAGCAGCCGACGACCATCGAAAACACCATGCGCGGCCGCCTCCTGGTCGAGGACGGCACCGCCAAGTTGGGCGGCATCAACCTGACCAACGAAGAGCTCCTCCAGTTCGACAATATCGTCATCACCGCGTGCGGCACGAGCTGGCACTCGGCGCTGATCGGCGAGTTCATGATCGAAGAGCTCGCACGGATTCCCGTCGAGGTGGAGTACGCGTCGGAGTTCCGGTACCGCAACCCGGTGATCGGACCCAAGACGCTCTGCATCGTGATCTCGCAGTCGGGCGAGACGGCCGACACGCTGGCCGCCATGCGCGAGGCGCAGAAGCGCGGCGCCCGTGCGTTAGGCATCGTGAACGTCGTCGGCTCGACCATCGCGCGCGAGTCGGATGGCGGTATCTACATTCACGCCGGCCCCGAAATCGGCGTCGCATCCACCAAGGCGTTCACGAGCCAGGTGATCGCGCTGGCGCTGTTCACGCTGCGCCTGGCGCGGCTGCGCGGCCTTCCGGCCGAAGAGGGACGTCCGATCGTCGAGGCGCTGCAGAAGCTCCCCGCCCAAATCAAGGACGTGCTCGACCGCGCCGAAGAGATCGAAACCATCGCCGAGGAGTTCAAGGACGCGGCGAATTTCCTGTACCTGGGTCGCGGCTACAACTTCCCGGCCGCGCTCGAAGGCGCGCTCAAGCTCAAGGAGATCAGCTACATTCACGCCGAGGGCTATCCCGCGGCGGAGATGAAGCACGGTCCCATCGCGCTCATCGACGAGAACATGCCGGTGGTGTTCATCGCGCCGCACGACTCGGTGTTCGACAAGGTCGTGTCGAACGTGCAGGAAGTGAAAGCGCGCGGCGGGCAGGTCATTGCGCTCACGAGTCGGTCGGAGCCGTCGCTCGCGGGCAAGATCGACTACGAGATTCGCGTGCCTGAAACGATCGATATGTTCACACCGATCCTCGCGGCGGTACCGCTGCAGCTGCTGGCGTATTACATCGCCGTGAAGCGCGGATCGAACGTGGATCAGCCGCGCAACCTCGCAAAGTCGGTGACGGTCGAGTAAGGCCAACGCGCTTGGGCGCCGGATCCCGGCGCCCGGGCCAACTCCCGGATCAGCTCCAGCATGCACTATGTCGTGACCGGAGGCGCGGGCTTCATCGGCTCGCACCTCGTCGAACATCTCGTGACCGCCCCCGGCGGCCATCGGGTCACGGTTCTCGACAACTTCTCCACGGGCAAACGCGAGAACCTCGCGCCGTGGGTCGATCGGATCCGGGTAGTCGAGGGATCGGTCACCGATCCTCACGCATGTCATGAAGCGATCGCAGGAGCGGATTTCGTGCTGCACCAGGCGGCGCTTCCATCGGTGCCGCGATCATTGCGCGACCCTGTGGCTTCACACGAAGCCAACACCACCGGAACGCTCAACGTGCTCATCGCGGCGCGCGACGCGCGCGTGAAACGCGTCGTCTACGCGGCGTCGTCGTCGGCCTACGGCAACACGGCCGAGCTCCCCAAGCGCGAGGAGATGCTGCCGCGCCCGTTGTCGCCCTATGCGGCGGCGAAGTACGCCGGCGAGCAGTACTGCCGCGCGTTCCACGCATCGTTCGGCGTAGGGACGATTGCGCTGCGGTACTTCAACGTGTTTGGCCCGCGGCAGGACCCCACGTCGCAGTACGCCGCGGTGATCCCCACGTTCATCGTGTGTGCGCAGGCCGGCGAGTCGCCCACGATCTTCGGCGACGGTGAGCAGACGCGGGACTTCACGTACGTGCGCAACGTCGTCCGCGCGAACCTGCTGGCGTGCGAGGCGTCGCCGGCTGCGTTAGGCGAGCCGTACAACGTGGGATGCGGCGAGCGCGTGAGCGTGAACACGCTCTGGCGGAAGATCCGCGACATGCTCGGCGCGACGGTCGACGCGCGATACGAGGCATCGCGTGCGGGCGATGTTCGCGATTCGCTCGCCTCGCTCGATCGCGTGCGCGCCATGCTCGGCTATTCGCCGGTGGTGTCCCTGGACGACGGGCTTCGCGAGACCGTCCGGGCGCTCACCGGACGCGAGCCGGTCGCGGCAGGATCGGCCGCGGCCGCGCACTGAGCCCACTCCAGGCGCGCAACCAGTGCGCGTGCTGCTCCACCGCGTCTCACGCGCTGAGGTCCGCATCGACGGACGCGTCGCCGGCCGCATTGGCGCCGGATTCTGTCTTCTGGTAGGCTTCACGCACGGCGATACCGAGGAACACGTCGCCTGGATGGCCGACAAGGTGATCGGCCTGCGCCTGTTCGCGGACGAGAACGGAAAAATGAATCGTGCCCTGGCGGAAATCGATGGCGGCGCGCTCCTCGTCGTGTCGCAATTCACGCTCTATGGCGACGCGCGCAAAGGGCGCCGGCCGAGCTTCGTGGATGCGGCGCGACCCGAGCACGCGGTGCCGCTCTACGAGCGGTTCGTGTCGCTGCTGCGCGAAACAGGCGCGCGCGTGGAGACGGGCGAATTCGGCGCCATGATGGAAGTCGATCTGGTGAACGACGGGCCGGTCACGCTCTGGTTGGAGCGCTGAGGGTGCGGGTCGTTCTCGCGTCGGCCTCGCCGCGGCGGCACGAGCTGTTAGGCATGATCGGCATCGCGCACGAGGTGGACCCCGCGGACATCGATGAATCGCCGCGCGCCGGCGAATCGGACACCGGTCACGCGCTGCGTCTGGCAACGGAGAAGGGGCTGGCCGTGGCGGCGCGGCACCCGGACGCGTTGGTCATCGCGGCCGATACGATCGTGGTGGTGGACGGTCGCATCTTCGGCAAACCGCTCGACCGCGCCGATGCATGTCGGATGCTCCGGGTGCTGAGCGGCCGAACGCACGTGGTGCATACGGCGGTGGCGGTCGTGCGCGACGCGGGGGGTCGCGTCGAATCGGAGGTGGAGTCGACACGCGTCACGTTCCGTGAGCTCGACGACAGCGAGATCGCCGGCTACGTGGCGACCGGTGAGCCGATGGACAAAGCCGGCGCGTACGGGATCCAGGGCTACGGCGCCACGATCGTGGAGCGCGTGGACGGCGACTACTTCACGGTGATGGGTCTCGCGCTGCGGCGACTGGTGTCGCTGCTGGAGCGCGTGGGTGTCCCGTACCGCTTTCACGCACTCGCGGCGGATCCGGCGTGACCGCTCCCGAGGCGACGTTCGATACTCCGTTAGGCATCTGCCCGCTGTGCGCGTCGCCGGAGCTGCACGCGTACGACGTCGACTACCGCGGCACGTGCATCTCGCGGTGCCGCGGCTGCGGCGTCCGGTTCATGAATCCACAGTACACGGACGGCTATCTGGCCGCGTACTACGCGAGCTACATCCCCGAGGGCCCGCGGACGCCGGAAGCGCGTGCGTTCCGGCTGGCGCAGAAGACGGCGAACATCGAGCTGCTCGAGCGGTACATGCCGCCGGGACGGCTGTTCTCGGTGGGTTCCGGCGACGGCGTGGAGCTCTCGGTCGCCAAGTCGCGCGGGTGGGCCGTCGAAGGATACGACGTGGACGAGGCGACGACACAACGCGTGGCGCAGCAGGTGAGCGCGCGCATCCATACGGGCGATCTGTTCACGCTGCCGCTCGAGCGAGCGGCGTACGACTGCGTGTATCTCGACCAGGTACTGGAACATCCCAAGCAGCCGGCGCGGTACCTCGAGCTCGCGCGGCGGCTGCTCAAGCCCGGCGGCATTCTCTACCTAGGCGTGCCGAACATCGAGTCGCTGTCGTCGCGCGGCAAGTATATGTTAGGCAAGCTCGGGTTGAGCCGGCGGCGCGGGCGGTTTTACGACACGTTCCACCACCTGTTCTACTACGCGCCGGCCACGCTGCCCCGCCTGTTGGAGCGGCGGTTCGGGTTTCGCGTCGTGACCGTGTTAGGCGATCCCAAACCGCGGTCGCATCCGACGGTGGCGACGCGGTTGTGGGACCGGACGATGCGCCACGCGCCGTGGCTCGATTCGACGTTCGTGATCCTCGCGCGGCCGGTCTGAGCCCGGTCAGCGCGCGGACGCGTACACCTCGCGCCAGCGGTCCACGGCGTCGAGCACATCGCGCACGGAAATGTTCGGCATGCGGCCGGGGCGCCGATCGGTGCAGTACGCGCCGTTGCGGGTGGTGTCGCCGTACGCGCTCACGATCAAATCCTGGAAGCGGCGGTACGGGCCGTAGCGCAGCGGGTTGGTGTAGCCGATGAGGCTCACCACCGGCGTGCCTAACGCAACCGCCATGTGCAGCGGACCGGTGTCGAGCGAGATCACGAGCGCCGAGGCATCCAGGATGGCCGTTAGGCGCGGGAGGCCGCTGTCGAGCGCGGTAACGGTGCGGGGCGCGCCGGCCAGAATCGCGCGCTCGGTGGCGACCTCGCGCGGGGTCGGAGCGCCGACGATCACGGGGGCCAGGCCATACCGGTTGTACAGGATGCGCGCGAGTTCCGCCCAACGATCGGGGAGCCAATCCTTGTCGGGCCGGCTCGACCCGATGACCAGCGATACGATCGGTCGGTCGAAGCGCGATGCGAACTCGCGCTGCCACTCACGCGCGGTGTCGCGCGGACCCAGGTGCCACTCGATGGGCTCGGCCTCAACGTCCAGTGCGCTTAGAAACTCCAGGTATTCATCCTGAACGTGCCGTCTCGGGTTCGGCGGCAGGTGCGCGTTGGTGAACAACCAGTTGAGGTCGCGCGCACGAGCGCGATCGAAGCCGAGCCGGACCGGAGCGCGCGTGAAGGTGGTGAGCACGCCGGCTTTGATGTAGTCCTGCAGCGCCAGCGCGACGTCGAACTCTCGCGCGTGCAGCTCGCGTCGCGCGTCGAGAAATCCGCGCCATCCGCGGGAACGTTCGACGACGATGATCTCGTCCACCGAAGGATGGCCGCGCACGAGTGTTGCCGGTCCCGGCTGCAACAGCCAGGTGATATGGCGAGTTTGATCGTCGCGTTTGAGCGCGTTCACCACCGGCAGCGTGTGCACGACGTCGCCGACGGCGCTCAACAAGACGACGCACACACGCCGCAGATCGCGCGGCGCAGTCGGTTCGAGTTGGGCGAGGTCGGGGGCGCGTGTCATCGGCAGGCAGAGAAATGTTATATTGGCCACCGTCTCGGGCAACGTGAATGACGCCTCGACCACCACAGCGGGTTCTCCTCATCCAACTTCGCCGATTGGGCGACGTCGTGCTGTCGACTGCGTTACTCGAGGATTTGCGGCGCGCGTTCCCGGATGCGCAGCTCGACTACCTCGTGGGGCAGGCGGCGGCGCCGCTCGTCGCCGGGCATCCGCTCGTCCACGAGCGCATCGTATTCGACCCGAATCGCACGCTTGCGATGTGGCGCGAGATCCGCTCGCGACACTACGACTGGGTGGTCGACTTGCAAGGCAGTCTTCGCACGGCCATGCTGACCCGCGCGTCTCGCGCTCCGGTGCGGCTCGGATGGCGGATCGGCGCGTGGCGGCTGTTCTATACGCAGGCGCGGTCGCGCGTTGGGCGGATGGAGTACGTGCCGCGGCAACGCGCGCGCCTGCTCGAGGATGCCGGCGTGGCGCTCAATGCGGATAAACCATCGTATTCGCGCATCCATTTGTCGGAGGACGAGCGACTCGGCGGCGAGCGTGAGGCGCGGAGCGCCGGTGCGGTACCGGACACGCGTCGCGTGGGCATGCTGCTCTCGACGCGCGAGCCGGCAAAGGATTGGAGCATCGAGGAATTCGGCGCGGCGGCGCGCACCCTGCTGCGCGACGGCGTCTCGGTGCTCATCTTTCAATCGCCCGAGGACGCCGCGTTGGTCGCGCGGATGCGCGCCCTCGCGCCGGGCGTCGTGGTCTTGCCGGTGATGGATGTGCGGCGCGTGGCGGCCGTGATGGCCGGGTGTTGCGTGTTCGTGTCGGGTGACACCGGTCCGGCGCACATGGCCGACGCGTTAGGCGTACCGCGCGTGACCGTGTTCGGCCCGACGTCGCCCGTATCGTGGACATCCGGCGCGGCGACGACGGTCGCGATTTCCGGACCTAACGCACGCATCGTCCCGCTGCGCGATCGCGCGAAGCAGCACGCGGCGGGCGAGCAGTTCATGGCGGGCATCGGGGCGGAGCAGGTGGTGGCGGCCGTCCGGAAGCTGCTCAACGATTTACCGTGTCCCAGGATTGCATGAGCGACAGCATTGGGGAGCTGGTGGCCCGCTTGGCGCGCACGAACGTCGAGTTGTGGCACGAAGAGGACAAGGCGCGGTCGACCGACGACCACGCCGTGGCGGCGGCGAAGCGCACGATCGACGCGCTCAATCAGCAGCGCAACGATTTGATCGAGCGCATCGATGCGGCGGTCATGCATGTGGTGCGCGACGTGGGGCCGGCGCGTGGCTGAAACCGTCGGATCGCTCGCCGACAAGCTCAGCATCATGGAGCTCAAGATCTACCATATGCGGGAGCAAGCCGAGCGCATCGACGCGACCGCGGAGTTCCTAGCGCAGTGCGCCGACCGGGTGCTGGTGCTCGAGCAGCAGCGCGACGACCTCTCGGCCGAGCTCTCGGCGCTGCTGGCCGGGCTCGCGAGCGGGGCCGTCGCGCCGAAGGTGTATCGCCAGTTCAAGATGTACAACGACCCGGCGTATCGGCGAACGGACGTCGGGCGTTAGGCGG
>DASVAC010000067.1:0-4044 GCA_036376535.1 Gemmatimonadaceae bacterium
CTCATGGCGTCCACCAACGACTTCGATTTCCATGCGCCGCACTGGCACGGCAACACCGTCGTGCTGAACGGCATGCGCACCGACGTCGCGCAGCTCGCGATGATGCAGATGGTGAGTGCGGACATGATCCCCGACGATGTCGGTACGTGGCTCTTCCACTGCCACGTGTCCTTCCACAACGAGGAGGGCATGGCGGTCCGCTATCGCGTGCAATAAGGCGGACACGACCGGACAAGGCCGGGCACTACCGGAGGTTTTCTGTCCGGCCCTGTCCGGCCCTGTCCGGCCCTATCCGAGCCTTGTCCGTCTTTCTCTCTTGCGCTCGGCGCGAGTCTCCCTACCATCACAGGAGGGACAACCGAGCGCAGCAGATTGCAGTTACGACAAGTCGGCTCATGAGCGGCGAAGCCGCCGCGCCAGTCAGCGAGTTGCGATTTCGCAGACTGCTGGAGAAGCTTCCGGCGGGGGCGTACACGTGCGACCCGCAGGGACTGATCACGTACTACAATGAGCGCGCGGTCCAGCTGTGGGGCCGCGCGCCCGCTTTGTGCGATCCAGGAGACCGATTCTGCGGATCGGTCAGGCTCTTCTCGCCCGACGGCGCGCCGATTCTGCACGAGGACAGTTGGATGGCGCTCGCGCTCCGCAACGACCGGCCCTACGAGAGCTGCGAGCTGCTCATCGAGCGATCCGACGGCGACCGTCGTGTGGTGCTCGCCAACGCGAGTCCCATTCACGACGACGACGGCCGGTTAGTCGGCGCGGTGAACGTGCTGGTCGACATCACCGACCGCAAACGCGCCGAGAATGCGGTGAACGATGCCAACCGCGCGAAGAGCGAGTTTCTCGCGGCGATGAGCCATGAGCTCCGCACACCGCTCAACGCGATTGCCGGGTACGTGCAACTCCTCGATCTCGAGGTGCACGGTCCGCTCTCGCCGGAACAGCACCTCGCGTTGCAGCGTGTGCAGCGCAGCCAGCGCTATCTGCTCTCGCTCATCAACGACATTCTGAATTTCGCGAAGCTCGAAGCAGGCCGAGTCGAGTATCTGACGCGCGACGTGAAACTGGCCGACGCCGTGGCCGAGGTGAGTCCGATGATCGAGCCGCAGCTCGCGGCGAAGCGGCTCACGTACGACGTGCGCATCGATCCCGGGCTCGTGGTCCGCGCCGACGCGGAAAAGTTGTGGCAGATTCTGCTCAACTTGTTGTCGAACGCGGTGAAGTTCACGGAGAGTGATGGCTGCATCACGGTCGACACGGGGAAGCGCGGCGATGGCGGCGGCCCGACGGGCGTGGTGTTCTTGCGGGTGAGCGACACGGGCGCGGGCATTCCGAGCAATCGGTTGACGTCGATCTTCGAGCCCTTCGTGCAGATCCAGCGCAGCCTGACCAACAGCAGCGAAGGAACGGGACTCGGCCTCGCCATTAGCCGGGGGTTGGCGCGGGGGATGGGCGGCGACCTGCGGGTGCGCAGCGTGGAGGGCGCCGGCACGACGTTCACGCTCATGCTCCGCTCCGCGCGCCGGTGACGATGGACTAACTCAGTTAGCCATTGATCGGTGGTGCGCTGGTGAGTGCGGCGCTCAGGTCCCACACGCGCCGGCGCGCGGCCACATCGTAGGAGCGGCGCGACGAGCGCGCCGGGCGGCACCGTTCGAAGTATCCGCCCGTCACCGAGTCGAGCTCCGGTGCCGTCGCCAGGTAGAGCACCGTGCGCGCGCCGCGTTCGGCGTTAGGCAGGAAGGGCCGCCAGAGAGCGCGCATCCAGTCGGGGGATTCACGCATGAGCCCGGTGTTCAGGTAACCCGGGTGCAGGCAATTCGCGGTGACGCCGGTGCCCGCGAGGCGCGATGCGAGCTCGTACGTGAACAGGATGTTGGCCAGCTTCGACTGCGCGTACGCGCGTACCGGCCCGTAGCCGTCCTCGAGCTGGAGATCATCGAAGCGGATGCGGCCCATCCGCTCGACCTGCGATGCCACCGTGATGACGCGCGCCGGCGCACTCGCGCGCAGCAGTGGAGCGAGCAAGGACGTGAGCAGAAACGGCGCCAGGTGATTCACCGCGAGCGTCTCCTCGAACCCATCTTGCGTGACGCGGCGCCGGCGCGCCTGGATGCCGGCATTGTTCACCAGTACGTGCAGCTGCGCGTGCGCACTCGCTACCTCGGCCGCTGCACGTCGGACCTCATCGAGGGACGCGAGATCCGCGACAACGAGCGAGACGTGCGCGCTCCCGGTTTCGCTGCGCACGTGGTCGCGCGCCGCGGTGCCGCGGTCGATATTTCGGCAGAGCATGATGACCGTCGCGCCCAACCGGGCGAGTCCGGTGGACGTGGCGAAGCCGAGTCCTGAGTTCGCGCCCGTGACGAGACAGACGCGACCGAGCATCGATGTTGCGGGGGCGGGAGAGGGGGCGGGGCTGGCGGAAGCCATCACGCCGTGAAGAATACGTGCATGACCCTCGAGTGCGCGATCATCGTATGAGCGATTCGATCATGCCGGCCAAGCTGCTCGCCGTGTTCCTGCTCGTGGGGACCGCGCTGCTCGGCGCCGGATCCGTGATGCATCCCGTGCTCACGGGCACTGGTGTCGGTGCCGACGATCTGCGTGTGATCGCCGCGACACCCGGGTGGCGGCTCATGCACCTTTCGATGCTCACGGGCTCGGCGCTCGTCATGGCGGGCGTGTGGGTTCGGTTGGGCGGTGCGAGTGACGAGGTGCGTGCCGCGCTCGTGGGTGCGCTTGTAGTCATCTGCATCGGGATGACGTTGAACGCGTTCGACATTCTGCTCATGGCGCGGTCGGGGAACCGCATGGCCGCGATGTTCGTGGCGGGCCGCGCGGAGATGGCGCCGATCTTTTTCGCGGTGCACGGCTTTGGTCTCATGGCCGCACGGTTCGGGAACGGTCTCATTGCGTTAGGCGCGCTCGTGTTGGGCATCGTCGAGTGGCGGGAGCCCGCGCAGCCGCGATGGTTGGCGTGGCTGGCGTGGATCGCGGCGGTGGGCGGCCTCGTTGGCGTGTTGTGGTTCGACGAGTCGAGCCGGCTCGTGTTGGGCGCAGTGGCGCTGTTGTGCGGATGGGAGGTGGCCACGGCGTTGCGCGTGCTGGTGCGCGGCGCCGACATCGCCAGCGCTCGCTAAGTCGCGACCGATCGCATGCCCGAGCTGCCGGACGTCACCATTTATGTCGAATCGCTGGCGGCGCGGGTCATCGGCCAACCGCTCGAGAAACTCACCATCAAGACACCGTTCGTGCTGCGTAGCGTGTCGCCGCCCATCTCGGCGATCGAAGGGCGCCGCGTCGCAGGCGTTCGCCGGTTAGGCAAGCGCATCGTGCTGGACATGTGCGAGCAGCTATGCGTCGTGATCCATCTCATGATCGCCGGCCGGCTGCGGTGGCGGGAGCCGGGGATGAAGATGCCGCCGGGCAACGTGCTGGCGACGTTTCAGTTTCCGACCGGCGTGCTCGCGCTCACGGAGGCGGGCAGCACGCGTCGGGCGTCGTTGCACATCGTGCAGGGTGAAGCCGCGCTGCGTGACATGGATCGCGGCGGGATCGAGCCACTCGAGATCGACCTCGCGACGTTCGCCGAGCAGCTGGCGCGCGAGAATCACACACTCAAGCGGTCGCTCACCGATCCGCGCATCTTCAGTGGGATCGGCAACGCGTACTCGGACGAGATTTTGCACCGTGCGCGGTTGTCACCGCTCGCGCTGAGCAAGAAGCTGAGCGCCGATGAGGCATCGCGGCTCTACGACGCCGTGCAAACGGTGCTGCGCGAATGGACCGATCGCTTGCGCGGCCAGTTAGGCGGAGAGTTTCCCGAGAAAGTGACGGCGTTCCGGGAGGAGATGAGCGTGCACGGGCGATACGGGAAGCCGTGTCCGGTGTGCGGGACGCCGGTCCAGCGGATTCGCTACGCGTCCAACGAGACGAATTATTGTGCGCGCTGCCAGACGAACGGGCGGCTGCTGGCCGACCGCGCGATGTCGCGGCTGTTGCGCGAGGACTGGCCGAAATCGATCGACGAATTGGAAT
>DASVAC010000068.1:0-25785 GCA_036376535.1 Gemmatimonadaceae bacterium
ACAAATGAGTCCGCCTTGTCCGGCTGTGTCCGGGTGTGTCCGCTTCAAACTCGTAGATGCCTGTCAGGCAGCGGAGGCGGACACGCGAGACCCTGCTGACCTCTCGGGAAAGTCGACGTGCAAACTGAACCAGCACGGAGCGCCGGGCATCGCCCGACGCTCGCTGCCAAGACAAAATCGGGCACATCCACCCACTGCCCCTATTTCTTGTCTTCTTCGACGATCTCGTAGTCGGCCTCGACCACGTCATCCTTCTTGTCGGTGCCCTTCGGATTGTCGGCGGCGCTTTCCTGCGCGGCGTGACTGGTCGCAGTCTCACCCTGCGCCTGCTGTCCCTGTGCATACAACGATTGACCGGCCTCGCTGTAAGCACGCGTCAGCTCTTCGTGCGCCGACTTGATCTCGTTCATGTCCTCGCCGCGCAGCGCCTTCCGTGCACGCTCCACAGCGCTCTCGAGTTTCGTCTTGAGGTCCGCGGAGAGACGGTCCGACCACTCCTTCGAGTTCTTCTCGACCTCGTAGGCCAGGCTGTCCAGCCGGTTGCGGGTGTCGATCTCATCGCGGCGCTGCTTGTCTTCGCTCGCGTGCGACTCGGCATCCTTCACCATGCGCTGAATCTCGCTCTCCGAGAGGCCGCTCGACGCCTCGATGCGAATCTTCTGTTCCTTGCCCGTGGCCTTGTCCTTCGCGGTCACGTGCAGGATACCATTGGCATCGATGTCGAACGTCACCTCGACCTGCGGCATGCCGCGCGGTGCCGGCGGAATACCGGTGAGCTGGAACTTGCCGATGGTCTTGTTGTACACGGCTAGCTCGCGCTCGCCCTGCAGCACGTGGATCTCCACCTGCGTTTGGTTGTCTTCCGCCGTCGAGAACGTTTCCGACTTCTTGGTCGGAATCGTCGTGTTCCGCGGAATGAGCACGGTGGTCACGCCGCCTAACGTCTCGATGCCTAACGACAGCGGCGTCACGTCGAGCAGCAACACGTCTTTCTGCTCGCCCGTCAGGACAGCACCCTGGATGGCCGCGCCGATCGCGACGACCTCGTCGGGGTTCACGCCCTTGTGCGGGTCCTTCTTGAAGAAGTCCTTGACGATCTGCTGCACCTTGGGCATGCGCGTCGCGCCGCCGACCAGAATCACTTCATCGATCTGCTCGGGCTTGAGTCCCGCGTCCTTGAGGGCCTGCTGCATGGGCGGGATCGTGCGCTGCACGAGATCGTCGCACATCTGCTCGAGCTTGGCGCGCGTGAGCGAATAGTTGAGGTGCTTGGGGCCCGACTGATCCGCCGTGATGAACGGCAGGTTGATGTCGGTCTGTTGCGTGGACGACAGCTCCATCTTCGCCTTCTCGGCCGCTTCCTTGAGCCGCTGGAGCGCCATCGGGTCCTTGGACAGATCGATGCCCTGATCGCGCTTGAATTCCGACACGAGCCAGTCGATCACACGCTGGTCGAAGTCGTCGCCGCCCAGGTGCGTGTCACCATTGGTCGACTTCACTTCGAACTGGCGCGAGCCTTCGACGTCGTAGAGTTCGAGGACGGAGATGTCGTACGTGCCGCCGCCCAGGTCGAACACCGCGACTTTCTCGTCCTTCTTCTTGTCGAGACCGTACGCGAGCGCTGCGGCCGTCGGCTCATTGATGATGCGAAGCACGTCCAGACCCGCGATGCGACCGGCGTCTTTGGTAGCCTGTCGCTGCGAGTCGTTGAAGTACGCCGGCACCGTGACCACGGCCTTCTCGACCTTGTGGCCGAGGTAGTCCTCGGCGGTCTGCTTCATTTTCTGAAGGATCATCGCGGAGATCTCGGGCGGCGTGTACCGTTTGCCTTGGATCTCGACCACGGCCAGATCGTTCTGGCCGGCGATCACCTTGTACGGAACGCGTTTGATCTCCTCGGTAATCTCGGACATCTTGCGTCCCATGAAGCGCTTGATGGAGAAGACGGTGTTCTGCGGGTTGGTCACCGCTTGACGCTTGGCGACCTGGCCGACCAAACGCTCGCCGTCTTTCGTGAACCCGACCACAGACGGAGTGACACGTCCGCCCTCGGCGTTTGGGATGACCACGGGATCGCCGCCTTCCATCACGGCGACAACCGAGTTCGTTGTTCCCAGGTCGATACCGATTACTTTTTCGGCCATAGTTTCCTCGATGTACGTTGATGCGCGAGTCGCCACGAAAGAGTGGCGCTCGATTTCTTATGTCTAAAGTCCGGCCCAAGGTTCTCGCAAACTTGGGGCCCGATAATCGCGCCACATTGACAGCTTGAGAGTGGAGTGATGCGCGACTCTGGCAGAAAGAGCTGCAGTTTCTCGTGTCCGGCCTTATCCGGTCGTGTCCTGTCCTGTCCGCCTTAAATGATCCCACTCGGCGACGACCTGCCACGGCTCAGCCGGCCGCGCATGACGTACATGATTCTGGCCGTCACGTGGGCTGTTTGGCTCCTCGTCGAGAAGGGCGGTCTCGACACCTACGCGCTCGCGAAGAGCATTTGCGATTATGGCCTGATACCAGGCGAGCTCACGCATCGGGCGGCGATCGGCACCACAATTCAGGTTGGACCGGGTCTCTACTGCGCCGTCGACAACTCGGCCATCAACATCCTCACGCCGCTCCTGTCGATTTTCCTGCACGGTGGATGGGAGCACATACTCGGCAATTCGCTGTTCTTCTGGGTGTTCGGCCGAAGCGTCGAAGACAGTATGGGCTCCGGGCGGTTCCTGATTTTCTATCTCATCTGCGGTCTTGCCGCGGCGGCCCTGTATGTCGCGACCAGTCCAGCGTCGCCGATTCCGACTGTCGGCGCGTCGGGCGCCATCTCGGGGATCATGGGTGCCTACCTGGTGCTCTACCCGCGGGCGCGCGTCAACATGTTCTTCTTCATTTTCGTGATTCCGATCCGCGCGTGGCTCGTGCTGCTGTACTGGTTTGGACTGCAAGTACTCGAGGGCTTGCCGCAGCTTGGGCAGATGAATCCGCAGGTGTCGGGCGGCGTAGCGGTGTGGGCGCACGTCGGCGGATTTCTCACCGGGATGCTGCTCATTTCGCTCTTCGCCGACCCGCAACTGGTGCGTCGCCACCGATCAGTGTTCGGCGGATATTACGGATAGACTTCCCTCCTTACGCCCGGTTCCGGCGCCGGGGCGGGCTGTGTAACTTTTGCGTCACTTCTCCGCTGCCCGAGTCGCTGAGGCCGGGTCGCTCGCTCTCACCGAACACCAGCTGTGCTTGTCCCAAGCGTCGCGCGCATCGCGGCACTCATCGACCATACTCTGCTCAAGGCCGAAGCCACGCGCGACGATGTCGAGTCGCTGTGCGACGAGGCGCGCGAGCACGGGTTCGTCGCGGTGTGTGTCAATCCGGTATGGGTGCCGTTGTGCCGGGCTCGATTGCGCGGTGCTCAAACCAAGGTGGCGACCGTCATCGCGTTTCCGTTGGGCGCGTGCGAGCCGGAGATCAAAGCGCACGAAGCCACGCTGTCCGTCACCGAGGGGGCCGACGAGCTCGATATGGTAGCCGCGATCGGTCCCATCAAATCGGGAGACTGGGCGCACGTCGCGCGCGACATCTCGGCGGTGGTGGATGCCGCGGGCGACCGGCCGGTGAAGGTGATCATCGAGACCGCCGTCCTAACGGACGCCGAGATCACGAAGGCGAGTGGGATTGCCCGTGACGCCGGCGCGGCATTCGTGAAGACGAGTACCGGGTTCCACGCCGCCGGCGGTGCGACCACATACGCCGTGTCGCTCATGCGGCGCGCCGTTGGCAATATGACGGGAGTGAAAGCCTCGGGCGGCATCCGCAGTTGTGATGCCGCCCTTCGTATGTTGGCGGCGGGCGCGACGCGCATCGGGACGTCCAGCGGCGTGAGCATCGTGCGTTGTCTGGACGCCGATCGCACGCCGCTCGCCGAGCTCGTCGAGCACCCTGAGCGTCACGTCGCGTGCGCCACGTCGCGCGCGCGCAGCGCATCGGCCTAACAGGAGCGAGAGATATCGTGCGTCTCATTCCGAGAGACACCGCGTTCTTCACGATGTTCGAGCAGTTGTCCAAGCGCCTGACCGCGGCGGCGCGCCTGTTGGCCGGGTTGTTCGCCGAGCCCACGCGCCTGGATCATTTCGCGTCGGCCATCAAGCTCGTGGAGCACGAAGCCGACACGATCACGCACGACATCATCGCGCGCATCGACCAGACGTTCGTGACGCCGTTCGACCGCGAGGACATCCACCTGCTCGCTTCACGGCTGGACAACGTGGTGGACCTGGTGGACGGCACCGCGCGGCGCGCGGCCATGTTCCACGTGACCGATGTGCACGAAGCGGCCAAGAAAATCTGCGAGGTGCTCATTCGGGCGACGGATGCGATCGAGGCCGCGGTTGCGCACATGAAGGACGTGCGCTTCGTCGTCGACAAGGGTCGCGAGATCAAGTTGCGCGAGGAGGAAGGCGACGCGCTCTACCACGAAGCGGTGGGCGAGCTGTTCCGCGGCAAGCCCGACCCGCTCGAGGTGATCAAGTGGAAGGAGCTGTACGACACGCTCGAGCGCGCGCTCGATCAGTGCGAGGACGTGTCCAACGTCCTCGAGAGCATCGCTCTCAAACACGCCTGATCGGTGGTCACCTACGTCATCGCGATCATCGCGATCGCGTTCCTGTTCGACTTCAGCAACGGCTTCCACGACTCGGCGAACTCCATCGCTACGGTTGTGGGCACGCGCGTGCTCAAGCCGCTTCCCGCCGTGCTCTGGGCGGCGGCGTTCAACTTTGCCGCTGCGTTCACAGTAGGGACCGCGGTCGCGCGGACGATGGGGCAGGGGATGATCCAGATCTCCGTCGTCGATCCGAACGTGATTCTCGGTGCGCTGCTTGGCGCCATCGCGTGGAACATCATCACGTGGTTCTTCGGATTGCCGTCCAGCTCGTCGCACGCCCTGATCGGCGGCTACGGCGGAGCGGCCGTCGCCAAAGTGGGCTTCTCGGCGATCATCCCGGCCGGCTGGACCAAGACGCTGGTGTTCATCGTGCTGTCGCCGATCATCGGTATGATCCTCGGCTTCGTGCTCATGGTGGCCGTGTACTGGATCTTCAGCCGCACGCCGCCGGGACGCGTCGATCGGATTTTTCGGGTGGCGCAGTTGGCCAGTTCGGCATTCTTCTCGCTCTCGCACGGCGCGAATGACGCCCAGAAGACGATGGGCATCATCGTAGGGCTGCTCGTATCGACGCAGGGATATTTCGCGCACGAGCCGGGCATGCTGCACCACCTGTACGTCACCCACGGCGACATCATCCCGCACTGGGTGGAGATCATGGCCTACACCGCCATCGCGCTGGGCACTGCGTTAGGCGGATGGCGCATCGTGCACACCATGGGATCGCGGATTACGAAACTGCGGCCGGTCGGCGGGTTCTGCGCCGAGACTGGTGGGGCGCTCAGCATTCTGCTCGCCACGCAATTCGGCATTCCAGTGAGCACCACGCACACCATTACGGGATCGATCGTCGGCGTGGGCGCGACCCAGCGGTTGTCGGCCGTCCGGTGGGGCGTGGCCGGCAGGATCGTGTGGGGCTGGGTCCTCACGATTCCGGCGGCGGCGATCATGTCGGCGATCTTTTGGCTACTGCTGAGCCGGGTAACAGCCCTCAGCGCGCTATAAGAGCTAACATAAAGCGCCACAATTGTTTGCGATGTCGGCACAGATCGCGGTCTGCATGTCACGGGCCGGCGTTTGTTGTAATCCCGTGACCGAATCGTGATCTTTCTCTTGGTGGCCGCCATAATAGTGCGAGCCTCCCAGCTCGCGTGCCGCCACCTGGAACCCATGTCTGATCTCGTTTTATCGCCATCGCTGTTCATCAACCGTGAGTTGAGCTGGCTGGATTTCAACCAGCGTGTGCTCCACGAAGCGTTCGATGAACGGAACCCGCTGCTCGAGCGGCTCAAGTTCCTGGCGATCTTCAGCTCGAACCTGGACGAGTTCTACATGGTGCGCGTGGCGGGTCTTCGCCGGCAGTTGGCGGCGAACGTGACGGCCACGGGTGCGGACGGGATGTCGCCGCAAGAGCAGCTCGACGCCATCCGCGCGCGCGTCGACGACCAGATCATGCTGAGCCAGCGGTGTCTGCACGACGAGCTGCTGCCGGCGCTCGCACAGCGCGGCGTGGGTCTCCTGAGCATGAAGGACCTGGACCGCGACGAGCGTGCGGCGCTCGATGCGCGCTTCGACTCCACGATCTTCCCAGTCCTCACGCCGCTCGCGGTCGACCCGGGGCACCCGTTCCCGTACATCTCGAACCTGTCGCTGTCCCTCGCGGTAGAAGTGCGCGACCCGCAGACCGGTGTCGAGCATTTCGCTCGCGTGAAGGTTCCGCGCAGTCTGCCGCGGTGGCTGCCGACGAAGCGCGGGACCTGGTTCGTACCACTCGAGCGCGTTATCGGCGCGCACCTCGACAAGCTCTTCCCGGGCATGGAAGTCCGGAACTGGAACGTGTTCCGGATCACGCGCAACTCCGATTTCGAGCTCGCGCCGTTCGAGGACGCCGAAGACCTGCTCGTGTCGATCGAAGAGCAGGTTTTCCGCCGGCGCTTTGGCGAAGTGATTCGCCTCGAGGTGGAGGACGGCACACCCGAAGAGGTGCGGTCGCTGCTGCTCGAGGAGCTGCGCGACGACCGGCTGCCACCGAGTGCATCGCTCACCGAGCGCGACGTGTACGAGGTGGGCCGGCTCCTCGAGCTGGGCCAGCTCATGGATCTGGCGGCGCTCGATATCCCGGACCTCCGCGACCCGCCGTTGATACCGGTCACGCCGCGGCCGTTCCGCGAATCCAACGGCGCAGTGTTCGACGCGTTCCGTCAGCACAGCGTGCTGGTGCACCACCCGTTCGAGAGCTTCGCGACCACGGTCGAGCACTTTCTCCAGCGTGCCGCCGAAGATGACGAGGTGCTGGCGATCAAGATGACGCTGTACCGCACATCGGGCGACACACCGATCGTGCGCGCGTTGATCGACGCCGCCGAGCGCGGCAAGCAGGTGGCGGTGCTCGTCGAGCTCAAGGCCCGATTCGATGAAGCGAACAACATCGAATGGGCGCGACAACTCGAGAGCGCGGGCGTGCACGTGGCGTACGGTCTCGTGGGACTCAAGACGCACGCCAAGATCGCGTTAGTCGTTAGGCGCGAGGCCGATGGCATCCGCCGGTACGTGCACGTGGGCACGGGCAACTACAACTCGCGCACCGCGCGGCTGTACACCGATCTCGGATTTTTCACGACCGATCCACGCATCGGCGCGGACATGACCGACCTGTTCAACGTGCTGACGGGCTTCTCGCGCCAGCAGACGTTCCGGTCGCTGATCGTCGCGCCGTACGGAATCCGCGAGCGGTTCCTGGAGCTGATCGCGCGCGAGGCAGAGCACGCACGCGCGGGGCGGCCGGCGCGGATCGTGGCCAAGATGAACGCGCTCACGGATGCGGAGATCATCGCCGCGCTCTATCGCGCATCGCGCGCGGGTGTCGACATCGATCTCATCGTGCGCGGCATTTGCTGTCTGCGTCCCGGGCTGCCCGACGTGAGCGAGCGGATCCGCGTGATCAGCATCGTGGGGCGGTTCCTCGAGCACTCGCGCGTGTGGAACTTCCTGAACGGCGGCGCCGAGGAGTTCTACATCGGCTCGGCCGACTGGATGTCGCGCAACTTCGATGGACGCGTGGAAGCGATCGTACCCATCGAGGATCCGGCGCTGCACGCGTCGCTGCGCACGCTGCTCGCGACCCTGCTCGCCGACAATCGCCAGGCGTGGGAACTCGACGCCGAGGGCAACTACCGGCAGCGGCACCCCGGACCTGGCGAGCCGGAGCACGGTTCGCACCGGTTGTTCTTGTTGGATCCGTGGGGCGCCGCGGCACCGGCGCACACGCCGGCGGCGGTTCTCGAAGCGGCGGCGCCTAACGGAGACGCCGACGCCGACGACGAGATGTCAGGCGCGGACGATGTGGACGGGCACACCCGCAACCCGTTCAAGAAGCGCCCGCTTCCGCGTCGCACCCCACAGTTCGAGTCGTAACGGCTGTCCCGCTACGCGCGGAACAACCGTGATGCGAATGCCCGTGCGCGCCCAGCGCACGCGCACCCGGTCCACCGCGCCGGTGTGTCCGCGATCCAACCCATCGGCCACACGCAACACCGCGGCCAGACGACGCACCTGACGGCGCAGCGTGCGGTCGAGCGCCGAGAGTGTCTCGTGCGACCTCCGCGGCGGCGCGCCGCGGTGATATCGCGCGACGTTGGCGATCACGAGCTGCTCCGCCGGTGAGAGCCCGAGCAGCTCCGCGTGCGCGATGAGATAGAACGAGTGCTTGTGGTGTTTGTCGTAGCTGATGTAGTAGCCGATGTCGTGCAGCCGCGCCGCGGCGGCGAGGACATCGCGCTCGGCGGGCTCGCAGCCCAGTCGTTCGCGCAGCGCATCGAACAGTTGCAAGGCGATGCGCTGAACTTGAATGGCATGTCGGTCTTCGACGCTGCACGCTTCGGCGAGACGCTCGATCGAGCGCTGGCGCGCGTCGCCCGGGCTCGCGACGTGCGGCTTCACGCGCGCGGTTTCGAGCAGCAATCCCTCGCGGATGCCGTAGGCCGAGACCACGATGCTCGGTGCGTCGAGCCGCGCGAGCACTTCGGCGATCACGGCGAGACCGGCGACGATGATGTCGGCACGTCCCGCGTTGAGTCCCTGCACGGCGAGCCGTTCGGCGAGCGTCATGTCCTGCAGGGCATCGACGATGTGCTCGAGCTCGATGCGCGTGACCCGCGTGCCGTGCACCGTGCGCGCGGGGTGCAGGCCCTGCCGGGCGAGCGCCATGCCGGCGAGGTTGGTGAACGTTCCGCCGGAGCCGACGATGCGTGCGCTGCGCCATTCGCGCGCCGGCAAATGCGTACGGAGCTCAGCGCGCACGTCGCGGCGCAGCGCTTTCACCGCGCGGCGGCTCGTGCCCTGCTTGAGGTACTTTTCCGTTAGGCGGAGGGCGCCGAAGGGCAGCGAGACCACGCGGTCCACGAGGCCGGCCGCGCACAGCACGAGCTCGAGCGAGCCGCCGCCGATGTCGGTGACCACGGTGCGGCCGGTGCCGAGATCGAAGTGCGCGAGCGCGCTGCGGTAGCTGAGCAGCGCCTCGGCGTGTCCGTCGAGGACACGCACGGGGAGATGCGCGCCGCGCTGCACCATGTCGAGGAATTCGCGCGCGTTGACGGCGTCGCGCACGGCGCTGGTGGCCACGGCCACGATTCGCGTGGCGCCGCGCTGGCGCGCCAGGGTGGCCATGCGCGAGATCGCTTCGCTCGCGCGCTCCATGGCGTGGGGTGCGAGCTGGTGCGACTCGCCCATCCCCGCGCCTAACCGGGGCGCGGCCTTCATTTCGTCCACCACCCGGATGTGGCCGCCGGGCGTGACGTCCGCGATCAGCTGCCGGATGGAGTTGGACCCGATGTCGATCGCCGCGACGCGCTCGGTCCGCCCGTTGGGCGGACGCGGCGCGGCGCGGCGGGATCGGGTACGGACCGTGGCCGGCCGGCTCGTCGGCGTCCTCCGTTAGGCCACGGAGGTGACGCCGAGCGACCCGGTGCCGAGCGACCGGTCCTCGAGGTGGTGCTTGATCGTCTTGCCTTCGGCGAGATACACAGCGTCTTCGGCGATGTTGGTTGCCAGGTCGGCCACCCGCTCCAGATTGCGGCTCACCAGGAACAACTCCAGCGCGGCCGATATCGTCGTCGGGTCCTCGAGCATGTGCGTGAGCAGGATGCGGAACAACGAGTCGTGCAGCGCATCCACCTGATCGTCCCGCTTGCACACATCGCGCCCGAGCGTGCCGTCGGCCCGCACGAACGCATCCAGCGCATCGCTCAACATCGCGCGCGCGCGGCGCGCCATGTCCTCGATTTCCGGATCGGGTGTAATGATCGAACGCATGTCGTTCAGACGCAAGGCCGACTGCGCGATGTTCACCGCGTGGTCGCCGACGCGCTCGAGATCGTTCGAGATCTTGATCGCGCCGATGATGAAGCGGAGGTCGCGCGCCATCGGCTGTTGCAGCGCGAGCAGTGCGATGGCGAGCTGCTCGATCTCGATTTCGAGTGCGTCGAGCTCGCGGTCGCCGCTGATCACCACGTCGGCCTTTCCGATATCCCGACGCAGTAAGGCGTCGACGGCAACGTCGACCAGTGCCTCGGCCCGCTCCGACATGTCGAGCAAGCGCTGCTTGAGCAGGTCGAGCTGCTCGTGGAAGTGACGGAATCCCGAGGTGCTCTCGGCTGGTGTGGGGCTCATCCGAATCTCCCGGTGATGTACGCCTCGGTGCGCGGCTGGCGAGGACTGGTGAAGATCTGATCGGTCGGCCCCGCTTCCACGAGCTCGCCGACATAGAAGAATGCGGTCGTGTCCGAGACGCGCGCTGCTTGCTGCATATTATGCGTCACGATGACGATGGTGAGCTCGCGCTTGAGCTCGTACAGCAATTCCTCGACGTGCTGCGTGGCGATCGGGTCGAGCGCGGACGCGGGCTCGTCGAGCAGCAACACTTCGGGATCGTTGGCCAATGCGCGCGCGATGCAGAGACGCTGCTGCTGCCCGCCCGACAGCCCGAGCGCGCTCGAGCGCAGGCGATCCTTCACTTCGTCCCACAGCGCGGCGCGTCTGAGCGAGCTCTCGACGAGATCGTCGAGCTCACTGCGGCGCGCCAGTCCGTTGATGCGCGGCCCGAACGCGACGTTGTCGTAGATCGACTTCGGGAACGGATTCCAGCGTTGGAACACCATGCCGACGCGCTGTCTCAGCGTCACGATGTCGGTGTCCGAGCCGTGGATATCCGTGCCATCGAGCAGGATCTCGCCTTCGTGGCGCGCGCCCGGGATGAGCGCGTTGAGCCGGTTGATCGAGCGGAGCAGGGTCGACTTGCCGCAGCCCGATGGGCCGATGAACGCCATGATCGTGCGCGGCGGAACGCGCAGCGAGATGTTCTGGAGCGCTTTCTTTGGCCCGTAGTAGAACGAGAAGTCCTTCACCTCGATGAGCCCGGTGAAGCCGAGCGTCGAGTCGAGCGGCGGAGCCGGCTTGGCGCCCTGGGTGGTCGGCGTTGGGCGCGGCGTCGCAATCGCGTGGCTCATCCGAACCGTCCGGTGATGTACGCCTCGGTGCGCGGATCCGACGGCGACGTGAAGAGCGACTCGGTCGGCGCCACTTCGACCAGGTCCCCCGCAAGAAAGAACGCAGTGCGATCGGAGATGCGCGCGGCCTGCTGCATGTTGTGCGTCACGATGATGATCGTGACTTCGCCGCGCAGCTCGCGCACCAACTGTTCGACGCTCTGTGTGCTCGCGGGGTCGAGCGACGCGGTGGGCTCATCGAGGAGCAGCACACGCGGACTCGTCGCGAGCGCACGTGCAATGCAGAGGCGCTGCTGCTGTCCGCCGGAGAGGGCCAGTGCGCTTGCGCTCAAGCGATCTTTCACCTCGTCCCATAGCGCGGCGCGTTGCAGCGCGCTCTCGACGATCGCATCGGTTTCGCGCCGCGAGACGTGTCCATCCATCACTCGCAAACCCGCGGCGACGTTGTCGCGGATCGACATCGTGGGGAAGGGCGTTGGGCGCTGGAACACCATGCCGATGTGCTTGCGCACCGCGATGGGATTCACGCCGCTGTCGTAGATGTCGCTGCCATCGAGCAACACGCGACCCGAGACGCGACTCGTGGGCACCGTCTCGTGCATGCGGTTGAGGCAGCGGAGGAACGTCGACTTGCCGCACCCCGACGGGCCGATGATCGCGACGACGCTGCCTTCCGGAACCTCGAGCGAGATGCCGTGCACGGCGTGGATGGACCCGAACCACGCGTCCAGCGAGTCGGCCATGAGCCGCGTGCGCGCTTGAGTCACCGCGGCGGGTTCGCTCGCGGATCGAACGTCCGCTACACCAGCGACTTGGGCTTTCACGTCAATCGCCGCTTCCCGTGTCGAAGCGTGCCCGGGTGGCGAAGCGGGCGACGATGCTGATGACGAGGATGAGCGCGATGAGGACCAGGGCACCCGCCCAGGCGAGCCGGTGCCAGTCGTCGTAGGGACTGATCGCATAGTTGAAAATTTGAAGGGGCAGCGCGGCGATCGGCTGCGTGACGGAAGTAGACCAGAACTGGTTGCCGAACGCCGTGAACAGGAGCGGTGCGGTCTCGCCGGCGACGCGCGCGAGGGAGACGAGCACGCCGGTCACGATGCCGGCGCTCGCGGTGCGCAGCACGATGGTGAGGCCGGTGCGCCAGCGCGCGTAGCCTAACGCAAGCGCCGCTTCGCGCAGCGACGTCGGGACGGTGCGCACCATCTCTTCGGTGGTTCGCGCGATCATCGGGATCATCATCGCGCCTAACGCAACGCCGCCCGACAGCGCCGAGAAGTGGCCGACGGGCCGCACGAGAAACTGCCAGGCGAAAATGCCCATCACGATCGAGGGCAGGCCGTTGAGCACGTCGGACAGGAAGCGGACGCTGTTGGCGAGCCACGCGCCGCGGTTCTCCGCGAGGTACAGACCCGCGCCGACGCCGACCGGAAGGCCGAACACCATCGCGAGCCCGATGACGATGAGCGTGCCGACGATCGCGTTCGCCATGCCGCCGCCCGACTCGCCGACGGGCTTGGGCATGTGCGTGAAGAACGCCAGGTCGAGCGACGTGGCACCCTTGGTGACGAGGTGGCCCAGAATGAACAGCAGCGGCAGCACCGTGATGACCGCAGCCGTCGCGAGGACGGCGAGCATGAGGCCGTTCACGGCGCGGCGACGTCCGAGACTCTTGCGCGCGCGCTCGCTGACGGCGCGCTGCCTGGCGCTCGGCCGCTGGGTGCGAATGACGCCGGCGGTCATAGCGGTTTCGAGGCGGCGCCACCGCCCACGCGCCAGACCAACCAGCGGGCGATGGCGTTGACGATGATCGTGATGACGAGGAGCGTGAATCCCACGGCCATGAGCGCGGACAGGTGCGCGTCGCTGCTCGCTTCGCTGAATTCGTTGGCGATGAGCGACGCCATGGTGTAGCCGGGCGCGAACAGCGACGCCGAGATCTCCTGGCGGTTGCCGATGAGCATCGTGACCGCCATCGTCTCGCCTAACGCTCGGCCCAGCCCCAAGATGATCCCGCCGATGATGCCGGACTTGGCGTAGGGCACCACGGCGCGCCAGATCGCCTCCCAGCGGGTGGCGCCTAACGCGAGAGCCGCCTCCCGTTGGGCGCGCGGCACCGCGAGCAGTACTTCGCGCGACACCGACGCGATGTACGGGAGCACCATGATCGCGAGAATGAGGCCCGCCGCCAGCATGCTCGGCCCGTACGCCGGCCCGGTGAAGAACGGCGTTTGGCCCAACTTGAGCGTGTCGCGGAGGAAGGGCATCACCGGGTCGCGCAGCACCGGCAGCAGCACGAAGATGCCCCAGAGGCCGTACACTACGCTCGGAATCGCCGCCAGGAGATCCACCAGGAATCCCACCGGCTGGCGCATCCACCGCGGGGCGAACTCGGAGAGGAACACCGACACGCCCACCGCCAGCGGCGTCGCGATGACTAACGCAATCGCGGACGAGACCAGCGTGCCGTAGATCGCCGGCGCGGCGCCGAAGCGCTCCTTGACCGGATCCCAGTCGCTCGACGTGAGGAAGGAGAGCCCGAAGTGCCGGAACGTCGGCCAGCCGGCCACCGCGATCTCCCATGCGACCAGCGCCACCAGCAGCGGCACGCACACGGCGAAGAACGTGATGGCGCCGCGGTAGACGCGATCGCCGATGTGTCGCCCGTGGATGCGGACGACGGTCCCCGGTCCGTTGTCGGCCATGAGAACGGACGGAGACATCGAGGAGCCGCTCATGCCGCGCCGCCCACCGTCACCGAGTCCACCCGTGCATCGAGCCGCGTTTTCATCACGTCGGGGAGAGGCGCGTAGTCGAGCGATGCTGCCGTGCCCTCGCCCGAGTGCAGATACCAGTGGAGGAAGTCCTTCAACTTTTTCGCCTTCGTCGCGTCGGTTTGATTGCGGTAGACCAGGAGCCACGTGAACGACGCGATCGGATAAGCGCCCGGACCGGGCGCGTTCACGATCGAGATCCGATAGTCGGTATTGTTAGGCAGCTTGTCGGCGATCCCCGCCGCCGCGGCCGTCGCCGATTCGATCGACGGCGCCACGAACGCGCCGGAGGCGTTCTTGAGCTGCGCCGTCGGCAGGTTGTTCTGCTTCGCGTACGCGAGCTCCACGTAGGCGATGGCGCCGGGCGTCTGCTTCACCTGGCCGGCCACGCCTTCGTTTCCTTTCGCGCCGATGCCGACGGGCCACGACAACTCCTTGCCTTTCCCCGGCGCCTTGGCCCAATCGGGGCTCACCGCCGACAGGTAGTCGGAGAAGATGTAGGTCGTGCCGCTGGCTTCGGCGCGGTGCACGACCAACACATCGGTCTTAGGCAGCGCGACGCCGGGATTCAGCGCCGTGATGCGGCTGTCGTCCCACTTCGTGATGTGGCCGAGGAACATGTCGGCCAGCACGTCGCCCGTTAGGCGGATCGGATTCGTGAGCGACGGCAGGTTGTACGTCACCGCGACGGCGCCGATGACCGTCGGGAAGTGCATGATCGGTCCCTTCGCCTTCGACATCTCATCGTCGGACATCGGGGCATCGGAGGCGCCGAAATCCACCGTGTGCTCGGACAACTGACGAATGCCGCCGCCCGACCCGATCGACTGATAGTTGATTTTGATGCTCGTCTCGCGCGCGTAGTCCGCGAACCACTTGCTGTAGATCGGATACGGGAACGTCGCGCCGGCGCCCGTGAGATCCACGCCAACGGCGGCCGCAACCGATCTCGTGCTGTCGCTCGGGGTGTGACTCGCCGAGCCGCCCCCGCCACAGGCGACCAGAACCGTGGCGACGAGCGCAATGGGGGCTGTCTTGCGAAGGGTCACGATGCAAGAACTCCGTGCAGTCGTTTTGGGAGGGGAGGGAGACTCACCTCGGAAAACTGCACGGAGCCGTCAGTCGGTTCAGCCGTGACGCTGTAACGAGATCGTCACGACGGCGCGCGCTTGGTCCTGGGCAGGCATCTACGCTCAATCAGAAACGGACAAAGCGCGGTGCCTAACTACCGAATTTGTCTTTTGCCCGTGCCTTGCCCGTTCTGCCCGTGCTTTGTCCGTTTCTACATGAGCGTAGATGCCTGCCCGTTACTAGAACAGTACCTGCCAATGCAGGTACCACAGCTCCGTCGGCTTGCCCGACAGACCGCCCTTGGGTGTGGTCTTCTGGTAGTCGAGCGAGAACGAGGTCTTGGGCGTCGTATCCCAGAAAATGCCGCCGACCAGGAACTCCTGATATCCGTCCACGGCCGTGCTCGGCTTGAAGTGGTCATACCGCGCGAGGAGGCCGATCGACGGCACGTTCCCGTGGTTGGGGCTCCACTCCAAGGGACGCAGCACCGCGAAGCCGTCGTACAACCGGCCCGTGGTCGTGGTCACGATGCGATCGAACGCGTCCGGGCTGCCCGCGTCCGAGTCATCCTTCTTTTCCGCCCACTCCGCGCCTAACGTCGCGCGCCGGTCCTTGATGCCCACGAACACGCCGTAGCGGTTTTTGGCGAGGCCGTCGGCAATCGGATTGGTCGGGTCGTTCACGAACGAGCTCGCGTTCTTCCCGAAGTAGCCCCACGGCGAGATCGTGAACGTCTTGAAATAGCCGTCCGTCTGGCCGAACGGGGTGAGCGAGAGGCGCAGCGCGAAGTCCTTGAAGCTGTTCGCTTCGGGCGCCTGGTAGCCCGCACCATTCGTGATGGTGCCGTAGATCTCGCCTAACTTGTGCGGCAGCGTGAGCTGCGTCGCGGCGCCGAGGTCGGCCGACGAGAAGAAGCTCAGCCGGTCCGTCGACGTCTTGGATACCCACCGAGGCCAGAAGCCTTCCTCGTGGTCGATGATCACCGTGTGCAGCATGCCGAACCGCGCCAGCGCCGAGAATCCGTTGGAGTCGGGCAGCGCGTAGTCCCACTGGAGGTAGGCATATTTGAGCCGAATGAACCACCCCTGGTAGGCATTGGGGTCGCTTTGGCCCTGCTGAAGGTCGGTCGTGACACGGACACTCATCCGATTGCCGGCCGGCATCTTGAACGTCAGGTACGCACGCTCGAGGTCGAACTTGTTCGCGTGGCTGCCGCCATTGGCAGCCTTCGAGGCCTCGTCGGTTTCGTATTGGTAGTTGCCGAACACCCAACCTGAGAAGTCGAGTGCCGGCGTCTTGACCTTGGGCGGCGTCGAGTCCTGCTTGGCCTTGGGTGGTGCCGAGTCCTGCTTGGCCTTCGGTGGCACCGAGTCCCGGACGATCGAGTCCCGGACGATTTTGGGCGACGCCGAGTCCTGCTGGTATTGCTGGGCGCGTGTCGCTGGCGCGACCAACAGCGTCGCCGCGATCACGGCGAGCAACGTGCGAAACGTGGGCATGGAGTAGTGGTAGTGGGTGAAGTGCGTGAGCAGAATGCGCGCTTAGTGCGACGCGAGGCTGACTTCGTTGAGTCGCTTGTCGAGCATGGTGACCATCGACGGCGGCAGCGGCGCATAGTCGAGGGACGGCGCTTCTTTCTCCCCGTCGTGAATCGCCCAACGCAGGAAGTCGACGAGCTGCTTGCCCTTCTTCGCGTCGGCCGGATTCTTGTACAGCAACACCCAAGTGAACGACGAAATCGGATACGCCGCCTTGCCCGGTGCATTCACGATCGAGATGCGGAAGTCCGTGTTCGCCGGGAGCTTCGCGGCGGCGCCCGCGGCGGCTTCGGTCACGCCCTCGATGGTCGGGGCGACCCACTGATTGGCGGCGTTCTTGATCAGCGCCGTCGGGAGGTGATTCTCCTTGGCGTACGACAGCTCGACATAGCCGATCGCGCCGGGCGTCTGCTTCACCTGACCCGTCACGCCTTCGCTGCCCTTGCCGCCTAACCCAACGGGCCAGTTGATCGACTGCGCCTTCCCCGGCCCGCTGGACCACGCCGGGCTCACGGTGGACAGGTAATCCGTGAAAATGTACGACGTGCCGCTGCCGTCCGACCGGTGCACGACCACGATGTCGGAGCCGGGCAGCTTCGCGCTCGGGTTTAGACTCTTGATCGACGCATCGTCCCACTTCGTGACTTTGCCCAGATAGATGTTGGCGAGCACGTCGCCCGTGAGGCGCAACGGCTCCTTCACATCGGGCAGGTTGTACGTGATGGCGACCGCGCCTAACACGGTCGGAATGTGCAGGATCGGGCCGCCCTTGGCCTTCGACATCTGCTCATCGGTCATCGGGCCATCGGACGCGCCGAAATCGACCGTTTGATCGGAGAGCTGGCGGATGCCGCCGCTCGAGCCGATCGACTGATAATTGATTTTGACGCCGGTCTTCTCGGCGTAGATCGACGCCCACTTGGAGTAGATCGGGTAAGCGAAGCTGGAACCGGCCCCGGTGAGGTCGGCGCCCTGCGCGATTGCGGCCGAAGCGCTGAGTGTGATGGCCGTCAGGCCAAAGACTGCGGCACGCGTGAACCTGTGACTCACGAGTAGCTCCTCTCAAGTTGGTGTGTGGAACGGTGCATCGACGGCGTAACGCAACGACCGTGACCGTGTCACGGAAGGGTCACGCCGTGCTCGGTCGCTGGCGTCGCGCACGCGGCACAGCAGGTGGGCGGGACTCGACTGCGAGACGCCGCCGCGGACCGCGCGCCACCGGCGCACGCCGTGCATCAACACGGCGTACGCAACGTCGTCCAGCGGCTCGGCCGCCCACGCGTCCACGCGCAGCAGCCACGCTCCGTTAGGCAACGATTCGCACTGCTGGAACGCGCCGAGCAGCGCGGCCACGGACACGCAGCCGCTCAGATAGAGCGTCGCGCTATGGGGGTGGGCTTCGACAATGACCTGCGCGGACAACCGCATACATTCACTCCGTATCGGATCGTGAATGCATGCCGGCGCCGGATCACGCTCCCGAAGTCGCTCCCGTCACGGGCCCGTAACAGCGTAGGGGTGCGCGTCGTGCGGCGTAACGGTATCGGCCGGCGGCGCGGGGCCGGCGGGGAACAACGCGCGAACCGTCGTGCCGCGCCCCGGCACACTCTCGGCTTCGACGCGGCCCGCATGCGCCTCCACGAGGTGGCGCACGATCGCGAGCCCGAGACCGGTGCCGCCCGCATCGCGCGACCGGCCCGGGTCCACGCGATAGAACCGCTCGAAGATGCGCGGCAGATGCTCGGGTGCGATGCCGATGCCGGAATCGCGCACGCCGAGCCACGTGCCCGCGCCGCCCTCCGCGAGCGTGGTGAACACGGTGACCGTGCCGCCGGCCGGCGTGTATCGCACCGCGTTGTCCACGAGGTTGGTGATCACCTGCCGCACAGCGGTGGGATCAGCGTACACCGTCGGCGCGCGCGGATCGACCGCGATGTCGAGCATCACCGCGTGGTCGGCGCGCGCGCGGCGCGCCGCCGAGAAGATGTCGTCGGCCACCGCGGCCACGTCCACCGGCGTTGGGTTAGGCCGCCACCCGCCCGACTCGATGCGCGACAGATCGAGCAGGTCGTCGACGATCCGCCGCATCCGCTCGGCGTTGGCACGGATCGCTTCGGCGAACTGCGCGCGCTGCTCGGCGGGCACGTCATCGGTGACGATCGTTTCGGCGAATCCGCCGATCACGGTGAGCGGCGTCTTGAGCTCGTGCGAGACGTTCGCCACGAAGTCGCGCCGCACGGATTCCAGCCGGCGCGTGGCCGTCAGGTCGAGCAGGGCGAGCACGGCGCCGCCGTCGCCTAACGGACGGGCGGTGATCGACAGCGTGCGGTCGTGCACCACCGTCTCGCTCGGGCCGCTCGGCTCGCCGCCTAACGCCGCGCCCAGCGCTTCGCGCAGCAGCGCGTCGCGCGGCAGCAGGTCCACCGAGAAGGGGACCGGCCGGTCGACGCGCAGCAGACGCCGCGCGCTGGTGTTGAGGCGCACCACCTGGCGGTGCGCATCGACGGCCAGCAGGCCTTCGTGCAGCGACTCGATGGCGGCGGACAGCAGTCCCTGTTCCGCCTGCAGCTCGCGCAGCCGCGACGCGAGCTGCTCGGCCATCCGGTGCATGGCGGTGCCTAACTCACCGACCTCGCCCGGCGCGCTCAACGACGGCCGCCGGCCCAGGTCGCCGCCGGCCAGCGAGCGCGCCACGTCGCGCAGCTCGACGATCGGCTGCGTGACCGCGCGCGAGAACGCGAACGTCAGCGCGAGCGCCGCCGCGAGGGCGATGAGCGCCGCCAGCACGACGTCGCCCCGCGCGCTCGACACGATCTCGCCTAACTGCGCCGTGCTCACCGACACGCGCGCGATGCCGGGGCGCGCCTGGACCGCCACGTAGAGCTCCGCGTCGCCGCGCGATGGGCTCGAGCGCGTCGCCACGCCCGTTCCCGTCGCACGCGCCGCGATCACCTCGGGGCGCGTCGAGTGGTTCTCGAGATGGGGCAGGGCATCGTCGGAGAACTCGGAGTCGCCGATCACCCGCCCATCGGGGCCGATCAACGTGACGCGATGCCCGAGCGCCAGGCCGGCGGTGTGGGCGAGTGTTTCAGGATCGGCCGACGGTTGCTCCGTCCACTGCGCCGCCACGAGCTGCGCCTCGTGCCGCAGCTGTTCGGTCTCCCGCGCCGTCAGCTCTCGCGCGAGCCGCTGGCCGCTGATCACGACCACGAGAATCGCCAGCACCGTGATCACGAGCGCGAAGCCCGCGAACAAACGGCGCGCGAGTCTCACGTGAGCGCGCGCGGTGTCCGCAACCGATACCCGAAGCCGCGCACCGTTTCGATCAGATCGGACGCGGCGCCGAGTTTCGCGCGGAGTCGTTGAATGTGCATGTCGACGGTGCGCGTCTGGATGTCGGGGGCGGCGTCCCACACCGTCTCGAGTAGGTGCGATCGCCCCTGCACGCGCCCGCGACGCTCGGCCAGCGTGAGGAGCAGCCGGTACTCGGTAGGCGTGAGCTCGACATCCTGCGCATCCACGCTCACGCGGTGCGCGGCCCGATCGATCGCAATCGGTCCGATCACCAACCGGTCGGCGGCGGAGTTCCCGCCGGCCGACACGCGGCGCAGGATCGCGGCGACGCGCAGCACCAGCTCTTGCGGGCTGAACGGTTTGGTGAGGTAGTCGTCCGCGCCTAACAGAAGGCCGCGGATGCGATCCGCTTCCTCGCGGCGCGCGGTGAGGAGCAGCACAGCCACGTGCCGCGTGCTGTCCGATCCGCGGAGCTGCTCCAGCACCTCGAAGCCCGACATCCCCGGCAGCATCAGGTCGAGCACGATGAGCGCGGGATGCTCATCCCGCGCCATGCTCAGCGCGTCGGCGCCGGTCGATGCCGTGGAGACGCGATATCCGGTTTTGGCGAGATGGTAGGCGACGAGTCCAACGATATCCGGCTCGTCGTCCACGACGAGCACGCGTTCGCCTGATGCGGGAGTGACGGCGGTAGCTGTCATTGCAGCGCGCCCTCCGCGTGCAAGGAGTCCTGTATTTTGGCGACGATCATATCCACCGCGAAAACGTTGTCGGTTGCGTGCGGCACAATCAGGTCGGCGTAGCGTTTGGACGGCTCGACGAGCTCCGCGTGCATCGGGCGGACGGTCGTCTCGAACTGCTCGAGGATTTCGTCGATCGGACGTCCACGCTCTCGAGTGTCGCGGCGAATGCGGCGCATCAACCGGATATCCGCATCCGCGTCCACGAAGACCTTGATGTCACACAGATCGCGAACGCGCGCGTCGGCCAGGAGCAAGATGCCATCGACGATGATCACGGGCGCAGGATCGACCGGGACGGTGTCGCACACGCGCAGATGCCTCACGAAATCATACACCGGTTTGTCGATCCGATGGCCTGCCGCGAGCTCGCCGAGGTGACGCGCGAGCAACTCGATATCGAACGCGTCCGGGTGGTCCCAGTTGACGCGCTGCCGTTCCTCGTCCGAGAGATGCGCGAAGTTGCGGTAATAGCCATCCATGTCCAGCGTGACGACAGGCACCGGTGACGCCGCGGCGACGTTCCGCGCGAGCGTCGATTTTCCTGAGCCGGAGCCGCCGGCAATGCCAATGACCAACGACCTCATGGTTCGCTCGACTTGAATGCTGATCGCCTCGCAGGCTCCAGGAAAAGTGGCGGGTCTGTCACGGAGGTGTATCGAAGAATCGTTGGAATCGCGACGGGGCGCCAGAGCGATCGCGGCAGCCGCGCCTACCGGTCGCGACTGGGCGTTAACTTCAGGACCATGCGTGCCTTACTGACGTGCGCCGTGGTGCTGTTCGCGCTGGCTCCGACCGTCGCGGCGCGGGCACAGGCCGCCCGTTTCTACCGCCTTCGGATCATCGCGACCAACGACTTCCATGGCGCACTCGACCCGGTTTCGAACGCGCGCGGGGCACGGCATGGAGGCGCTGATGCCATGGCGGCCACGATCGCGCGCGCGTCGGCCGATTGCGCGCCGCCTAACTGCGCAACGCTGCTCGTCGACGCGGGCGACCTGTTTCAAGGATCGGCGGCCTCGAATCTCGCGTACGGCGCGCCCGTCGTGGCGCTGTACAACGCGCTCGGCTACGCCGCTACGGCGATCGGCAACCACGAGTTCGACTGGGGGATCGACACCCTGCGCGCGCGCATGCGCGAGGCGCGATTCGGCATCCTCGCCGCCAACGTGCGCGATCTGAGCGGGCGTCCGCCGTCGTGGGCGCGGGATGACACGATCCTCGTGCGCGGCACGCTTCGCATCGGGATCATCGGCGTGATCGGACCGGAGACGTACCACAGCATCATGCCGGCGCGCGTCCGCGGCCTGCGCTTCGACGACCCGGCGCCGATCATCGACTCGCTCGCGCGGTCGCTGCGGACGCGGGGTGTCGACGCGGTGGTCGTGCTCGCGCACAGCGGCGCTTTCTGCGAGGATGGCGGCCAGACCTCGTGCCACGGCGACGTGATCGACCTCGCCGCCCGCCTAACGGAGCCGGTGAATGCGATCATCTCGGGCCATACGCACTCGCTCGTCGATACGCGCGTGGACCGCGTGCCCGTCGTGCAGGCGCGGTCATCGGGACGCGCGGTAGCGGTGCTCGACCTCGCGATCGCCCCCACCGCCGCGCGCGACTCCGTGCTCTCGCAGGTCGTGCTCGACGCCGACGCCACGGGCGAACCGCCGGCCGTGGCCGACTCCATCGTCCGCGCCGCCGACGCGCGCGTGGCCGGCCTCGAGCGGCGCCCCGTCGCCCGCCTCGCCGCGCCGCTCGCCCGCGCCGGCGCCCAGTATCCGTTAGGCAACATGATCGCCGATGCCCAACGGTGGGCCGGCACGGCCGACGTCGCCGCCGTCAACAACGGCGGCATCCGCCAGGATCTGCCGGCCGGCCGGGTCACCTGGGGCGCGCTCTTCGCCGTCCAGCCGTTCGGCAACACGCTGCGCCGCCTCACCGTTTCCGGCCGCGCGCTCCGCGATTACCTCGCCACGGTGGTCGCCGCCGATGGCGCGCCCACGTCCCACGTCTCGGGCGTCACGCTGTCGTTCGACCGCGGGCAGGGCGGCCCCGCGCACCTCGCCTCGGTGCGCCTCGCCGGCGGCGCCGAGTTGCGCGACGACGCCCGATACACGATCGTGCTCAACGACTTCATGGCGACCGGTACCGAGGGACGCATCCTGACCGACGCGGCGACCGCCGACGACACGCTCGCGTCCAATGACCTCGACGCGCTGGTCGCGTACCTGTCGTCGCGGCCGGAGCCGGTGGCCGCGCCTAACGACACCCGCATCACGATCTCGCACCCATGACCAACCCAGTTGTCGTCTTCGTGAACGGCGCCCGCGTGGACGTCGCCGCATCCGCGACCGCGCTCGAGGCCGTGCGCGCATGGAACGCCGACGCCGCCGGCGAGGTGGTGCAGGGCACCCGCGCCCTCACCGACAGCCGCGGCCTCGCCCTGCCGCCCGACACGCCGCTCTACGCGGGCGCCATCGTGCGCGTCGTCGCCGCGCGCGACCGCGCCGCGGACGACGCGGACCTGCTGCACTGACGTGCCCACGATCACCAGCGAGCTGCTCCGGGCACTCCCCAAGGCGGAGCTCCACTGTCACCTCGACGGCAGCATTCGGCCCGCCACGCTGCTCGAGTTGGGTCGCGAGTACAAGCAGCCCATGCCGGCGGCCGACGCCGACGCGCTCGCCGAGCACATGGTGGTACGCGATGCACACAACCTGGAGGACTATCTCGCCCGCTTCGGCACCACGCTATCGGTGCTGCAGCACGCCGACGCGCTCGAGCGCGTGGCCTACGAGCTGATCGAGGACGCCGCGCACGACGGCGTGCGCTACATCGAGATGCGCTACGCGCCCGTCCTCAACACGCGGGGCGGGCTTGCGTTAGGCGAAACGGTGGACGCGGTGCTGCGCGGCATCGCCCGCGGCGAGCGCGACCATGGCACGCGCGGCCGCGTCATCCTCTGTGGTCTCCGCCAGCTCTCGCCCGACGTGTCGCTCGAGCTGTCGCGCCTCGCCGTCGCCTACCGCGATCGCGGCGTCGTCGGCTTCGATTTGGCCGGCGCCGAGCGCGACCACCCCGCGCGCGACCACGCCGCGGCGTTCGCGCTGGCGCACGAGCACGATCTGGCGCTCACCGTCCACGCGGGCGAGGGCGACGGGCCGGGCTCGGTGCGCCAGGCGGTCCACGATTGCTTCGCCGACCGCCTCGGACACGCCACGCGGCTCATCGAGGACGACCGCCTCACGCGCTTTGTGAACGACCGCCGCATCGCGCTCGAGGTGTGCATCACCAGCAACGTCCAAACGCGCGCCGTGTCCGGTTACGATGCGCACCCCGTTCGGCAGTATTTCGACCGCGGGCTCAACGTGGTGCTCAACACGGACAACCGGCTCATGAGCGGGACCACGCTCACCGACGAATACCTCCACGCCGCGCGCCACCTCGGCTTCACGTTCGCGGAGCTCGCGGCCATTGCTCGCAACGGGTTCGCGAGCGCCTTCGCGCCGTGGCCGGACCGGGTCGCGATGCTCGCCGACGCCGACCGCGAGATCGCGCGGCTCGCCGCCTGCCCGTGACCGCGGTCGCCGCCGGCGCGATCGGCCTCGCCGCCGAGTCGTTAGGCGCAAAGTTAGGCGGCAGAACGCCGCGGCTGGCGCTCATCCTGGGTTCCGGCCTCGGCCGACTGGCGGCGCAGCTCTCGCCGGCGCTCGACGTCGCCTTTGCCGACGTGCCCGGCTTCCCGCCCGCCGGCATTCACGGTCACGCCGGGCGCGTCATCGCCGGTTCGCTCGATGGCGTCGACGTCCTCGCGTTCGCGGGGCGCTGGCACCTGTACGAGGGCTACGAGCCCGACATCGCCGCGCTGCCGGTGCGCGTGGCCCACACGTTAGGCGCGCGGACCCTGCTCGTGAGCAACGCCGCCGGCGGCATCCGCCGCTCGCTCCACCCCGGCGACCTGATGATCATCCGCGACCACATCAACCTGATGTGGCGGAACCCACTCGCCGGGCCCGTCGCGCCGCACGAGACGCGCTTCCCCGACATGTGCGCGCCCTACGACCGCGACCTGGCCGCCGCGCTGCGCGCTGCGGCCGCCGATGCGCGGATCCCGGTCGCCGAAGGGGTCTACGCCGCCGTGCTCGGTCCCTCCTACGAGACGCCGGCCGAGATCCGCATGCTCGAACGGTTGGGCGCCGATGCCGTCGGCATGTCGACCGTCCCGGAGGTGATCGCCGCCCGCGCGCTCGGCATGCGCGTGGCGGGCGTATCGTTGATCGCGAATCCGGCCGCGGGACTCGGCGCGCCGCTCGACCACGACGAGGTGCTCGCCGCCGGCGCGCGCGCCGCGGACCAGGTCGAGCGGCTGGTGCGCGGATTCGTGGTCCGCGCGTTCGGCGATGACGGCGAGCGTTAGGCGAAGTGGTTGAGCGGCCCGCGCCCGGCGCCCAGGCCCGGCGCGCCGGCAATCGCGCGGTGCACGAAGTCCAGCGACGTTTCCACCGCCCGCTCGAGCGGCAGCCCTAACGCAAGATGCGCGGCGATCGCCGCCGACAGCGTGCACCCCGTCCCGTGCGTGTGGCGCGAATCGACGCGCCGGTGGCGGAACACCCGCGCGACACCCGCCGTACCGTCGAACAACACGTCGGCCACCTCGCCGCCCGCGATGTGGCCGCCCTTCACCAGCGCCGCGCGCGCCCCCTCGTCCACCAGCCGCCGCGCCGCACGCTCCTGGTCGGCGACGGTCGCCACCTCGTCGCCCGTCAGCACCATCGCCTCTTCGACGTTAGGCGTGATCAGGTCGCACCTGGGCAACAGCGCCGACCGCAGCGCGCCGACCGCGTCGCGCTCGAGGAGCTCGTCCCCCGACGACGCCATCATCACCGGGTCGAGCACGTATGGGTGGAGCGCGTGGGTCTCGAGCGCCGCCGCCAGCGCCGCGATCACCGGCGCGTTGCCTAACATCCCGCTCTTCACCGCATCCGGCCGCAGGTCGGTCGCCACGGCCTCGATCTGTGCCTCGACGAGACCGGGCGGCAGCGCGATCCACTCGCGCACGCCGCACGTGTTCTGCGCCGTCACCGCCGTGATGGCCGACGTGCCGAACACCCCGAACCGGTGAAACGTCTTGAGGTCCGCCTGGATGCCGGCGCCCCCGCCGGAATCCGATCCCGCCACCGTAAGCACGATCCGCATGGCGTATGATGACCCGCA
>DASVAC010000069.1:0-7175 GCA_036376535.1 Gemmatimonadaceae bacterium
AAGCGGGCTACTCGCCCTATGCCTACAAAACGATGATGGAGAGCTTCATCGCGCTCGGCAAAGTGCACGCGCCTAACGCAACGCCGGCCCAGGAGCTCACCGACCGCATCGAGCAGATCCAGCGCCAGATCGCCGAAATGCACTGGGGAGGTCTCACCAAGACGCGGCCGTTGCGGCTGCCCGGGAGCGGCGGTTGATGGCGGAACGCGTCTGGTGCCGGTGCGCCGCTGCGCCTTACTGCCCCGGCCGCTTGATCGCCGCGAACACACTCTTCGGATACCACGCCGGCCGCGTTGGGCGGTCGGCGACCGCGCGCACAATGTCGAAGTACATCGCGTCGAACGCGATGGCCGTCTGAAAGTTCACCGGCTGCATGACATCGTCCGACGGCTTGTGGTAGCGCGTCTCGAGCCACGCGGTCACCGTCGAATCGCCGGGCGAGTCCTTGGTGTACCCCACCTTGAACGCGAGCGCCGGAATCCCGCGCTGGATGAAGCTATACTGGTCGCTGCGAATGAATCGGACCTGCTCCGGCTCGGGGTCCTCGAGATTCGCCAGATGGTGCTGCTGCAACACCGGCACGATGTCCTTGCCTAAATCCGACTCGTTCCAGCCGTACGCGAACACGCCCGTGAGCGGCTGGATGGGCAGATACATGTCGGTGTTGAGGTCGGCCACGATTCCGGACGCCGGCACGGTGGGATGCAGCGCGAAGTACGCGGAACCGAGCTCGCCTTCTTCTTCGCCGGTCACGGCGAGGAAGATGACCGAGCGCTTGGGCCTGACATGCTTTTCCTTGAACGCGCGGGCGGTTTCGAGCAGCGTGGCGATCCCTGACGCGTTGTCCATCGCGCCGTTGTAGATGCTGTCTCCATTTACCGGCCGGCCGACGCCCAGGTGATCGAGGTGCGCGCTCACCACGAGATACTGGTCCCGCAACCCCGCGTCGCTGCCGCGCAACACGCCGACAACGTTAGGCGCGTCCACCGGCGTGCGCTGGATGTCGAGGCGAACGTGCACGGTCGGGGTGAGCGGAACGGTCGGGAGCGTTCTCTGCGCGTCGGAGAGCGCAATCATCTCCGCGTAGGTATGCCCGGACCCGGCGAAGAGCTGTTCCGCGTCCTCGCCGCCGACGCTCACCAGCACGCCGCGCTCCAGGGAGTCGTCGGCGAGGCCCATCACGGGTCGCGTGCCCGGCCGTACCGGCGGCCGGTTTCCGTTAGGCGGAGGGACGTCGGCGATCGCGAGCCCGGCCACCGCGCCGCGGCGCTCGAGCTCCTTCCACCGCGACGCGCGCCCGTGCGCGAACAGCGTCGCATTGAGGCCCTTCGGCATGCGATCGAGATATACGGCGACCTTGCCGTGCAGGTCGACGCCCGCCAGATCATCGTGCACGCCCGGTAAGGCAAGGCCGTAGCCGATGAACACCAACGATCCATTTGCGCTGCCCGTCGACGACGGCGTGATGCGCACGCGAAGCGGCAGCGTGTCGCTCCTGCCCGCCGACTCGAGCACCACGCTCGAGCTCTCGGGCACGACGCGCGCTTCGGCCCGGTGCACGGTCTGGAAGTATCCGTCGGTCCCGCCCGGTGCGAGCCCTGCCGCCTGGAACTGGCTCGCGACATAATGCGCGGCCTCGACGTAGTCGGCGGTGCCGGTGCGCCGGCCATGCATGCTGTCGTCGGCGATGACCGTGATGTCGTGCCACCAGCGCGCGGCGCCGGCGGGCGGCGTCTGCTGGGCACGGAGGGACGGAGCCGCCGCGGCGAGCGCCCAAGCAGCGAGGACCAAGGGAGAAGAATGACGCCGTCGTGTCATGCGACGTTCGTTGTGGAATGGGTTCGAGTGATTCAAGCTAGTGAACGCACGCCTCGTGCAAATCGATGGGCACGGTCCGATTCGCGCACGGCGACGCAGACAAAAGAATGGCGTTCTTCACGAAACGGAGCGATGATCGTACCTGACTCCCGCTGAGGCGAAACAGGATGAGAATCCATCTCACGTCGGTGTCGGTCGGAGCGGCCTGCGTCGCGGCACTCGCGTGGGCGGCGGTCGCGTTCACGCCGGGGGCCATCGCCGGCCCGCGCCTCGCACGGCCGGTGGCGCCCGACGACGGCGAGTGGACCATGCCGGGCAAGGACTACGCGTCGACCCGCTACAGCGAGCTCGCGCAGATCACGCCCGCCAACGCGGGCCATCTCCATCCGGTCTGGTCCTTTTCCACCGGCGTGCTCGGCGGTCACGAAGGACAGCCGCTCGTCGTGCACAACACGATGTACGTCGTGACGCCGTATCCCAACACGCTGTATGCGTTCGACCTCACGCAGCCCGACTACCCGCTCGCGTGGAAGTATCGCCCCGCCGTTTCGCCTAACGCAGTCGGCGTCGCCTGCTGCGACGCGGTCAATCGTGGCGCGTTCTACGCCGACGGGAAGATCGTGTACAATCTGCTCGACGGCCATACCGTTGCCGTCGACGCCAGGACCGGGAAGCAGCTCTGGGAAACCACCATCGCCGACATGTCCAACGGCGAGACGACGCCGATGGCGCCGTTCGTCGCGAAGCATCGCGTGCTCGTCGGCGCATCGGGTGGCGAATTCGGCATCCACGGATGGGTCAAGGGACTCGACCTGCAAACGGGGCACGTCATCTGGACAGGATACAACATCGGCCCCGACAGCGCGCTCCTCGCCAAGCCCGGCCAGTTCAAACCGTTCTACGATCACGCCGCGAACCTCGGCGCCTCGACCTGGCCCAAGAACGCGTGGCTAACGGGAGGCGCGCCGGTGTGGGGTTGGATGTCGTACGACTCGACGCTCGATCTCGTCTACTACGGAACGGGCAATCCGGCGCCATACAATCCCGAGCAGCGCGCGGGAGACAACAAGTGGACCACGAGCGTGATGGCGCGGCGCCCCGAGGATGGCTCGCTCGTGTGGGCATACCAGTTCACGCCGCACGATAGTTGGGACTTCGATGCAGCCGCCGAGATGGTGCTCGCGGATCTGCGCATCAATGGCACGATGCGCAAGGTGCTCGTCCATTTCGACAAGAACGGGTTTGCGTATACCATCGATCGTGCGACCGGGCAGGTGCTCGTCGCCAAGCCGTTCGTGGCTGTGAATTGGGCGAAGGAGATCGACCTCCGCACCGGGCGCCCCGTCCTCGACTCGAGCAAGCTCACCGGCGCATCGCGCGTCAACGTGAAACACATCTGCCCAACGCTGGAAGGCGGCAAGAGCCCGGCGTCGCCGGTCGCGTATTCGCCGCGTACGCAGCTGTTTTATGTCTCCACGAGCAACATGTGCATGGACTACCAGGCCGTTCCGACCGCGCACATTCGCGGCACGCCGTACATCGGCGCCAACTCGCCGTACTACGCCGGTGCCGGCGGATACATGGGCGCGTTCGAGGCGTGGGATGCGTCCGTTGGGCGAAAGGTGTGGGAGATCAAAGAACGCTGGCCCGTGTGGAGCGGGGTCGTCGCGACCGCGGGCGGCGTCGTGTTCTACGGCACGCTCGACGGTTGGCTGCGCGCGGTCGACGCCCGGACCGGAAAAATTCTCTGGAGCTTCAAGGTGGGCTCCGGGGTCGTCGGCAACCCGATCACGTACCGCGGACCCGACGGCAAACAGTATCTGGCCGTGTATGCCGGCATTGGCGGCGATTGGTTCCTCCTCGCCGGAGACGTCCGATCGGATGATCCGGCCGACGTTAGGCCGCCGGCCGACTTCGCGAAAGACCTGGCGAGACACACGAGCCAGGGAGGCATCGTGTGGATCTTCGCGCTCTGAGTCCCATTCGTTAGGCGAACCGGAGGAGACGAACCGATGACCCGGATGACGACACGACGGGTTTCGTTGGCGGCGGTCGTCCTTGTTTTCGCGGCGGCCTGTGGAGGACCCAACACCGGTGCCGTGCCCCCGCGCACCGACGCGGCGCTCGCGATCACACATCCCTCTCACCTTGCGGCCGGCGGCGTGGCGCCGCACGGAGCGACGCTGACCAATCCGTACGCCGGCGATACTGCCGCCGCGACCGCGGGCGCGGCGCTCTTCACGGCGATGAACTGCGATGGCTGCCACGGCGGCGGCGGGACCGGGTGGGTCGGTCCCAGTCTCGCCGACGGGCGCTGGCGATACGGCGGCACCGCCGGCGAGATCTTCTCCTCCATCTACTACGGCCGTCGCCAGGGAATGCCGGCGTTCGGGGGCATCATGCCGGCCGCCGGCATCTGGAAGGTCGTCACGTACCTGCAATCCCTCGAGCCGCCTAACGACGTGCCGACCGAGTCCTGGAAGTGAGCCCGGCGGCGGTCACCGTTGCTTACTTCCGACGACCTTCGACGACCTTTGCCAGCGCGATCGCGTTGTCCTCTGTCCCCTTGGCGCCGAGGACGCTCACGCCGAATCCGCCCTTGGGATCCTCGACTGACACGATCCAGCCGCCGGTCAAATCCATCGCCTTGATCGAGACGGCTTTGGTGCCGATGCCGGATACCTCTTTCCCCCCGGCGCCTTCCCACGATTGAACGGCGATTGACGCATGGCGAGCGTCCGCCAGCGTCAGGATGACGCGGCCATTGTCGCTGTTCGTCCAGGTGCATCTGCCAAGCACACCGGGAATCGGCTTGCCCGGCGTACCGGCACCCACTTTCCACGAAATCGTTTTCGCGATGTCATCAGGGCTGAGCAGTGCGCAGGCATCGTCCGCGTGGGACGCTGCGCTCACAGAACGAGGACCATGTCCAAAGAGAACGACGACAGAGACCAACGACGCGACGGCGACGCACCGCATACGACCTCCGAGTCAGGGTGGAGTTGCTGCGATTCCGTTAGACTGGCATCTACGCTCAAGTTGAAACGGACAAGGCAAGGGCAAAACGGACACGGCACGGATCGCTCCGGTGCGGGGCTGAGCCCTGCCCGCCGAATAAAATGAACGATTTTTTTTCTAGAAGCCCCGAGCGACGGGTTCGCGTTCGCAGCCGAGCGATCCGTGTTTTGTCAGTTTTGCCCGTGCTTTGTCCGTTTCACCTTGAGCGTAGATGCCGGCACCTTCCGCCCCGAGCCCCGCCACGCGCGAGCCGCGTCCAGCAGTCCCGCGAACAACCGCCGCATGTGCCAGTCGGCGTGCGTGAGATCCTCGGGATGCCACTGCACACCGAACAGAAACGCATCGTCGCTCGACTCAAGTCCTTCCACGAGTCCATCGGGAGCGTGCGCGGTGGCGACCAACGATGGCGGCACCGACTTGATCCCTTGATGGTGCATGCTGTTCACCATCGTGCCCTGCTCCTCGAGCAGCGCTGCGAGACGAGACGCCGGCGCGACCGCGACTTCGTGCACCAACTGTTCGCGCGGATTCGTCCCGCCGTGCGGGAAGTAATCATGCTTGATTGCGCCCGGCATCTCCGCCGCCACGTCCTGGTACAGCGTTCCGCCCGCCGCGACGTTGATGAGCTGCACGCCGCGGCAGATGCCTAACACTGGCTTCGCGTCCTCCATCGCCCAGCGCGTGAGCATCACCTCGGCGCGGTCGCGATCGATGTCGGTGCGCCCGCATCCTTCCATCCGGCTCGCGCCGTAGGTGCGCGGATCGATGTCGACCCCGCCCGGCAGCAACAAGCCGTCCAATTGGTCGTAGATCCGCCGCATCGTGTCCTGGTCATCGGGCATCAACGGGATGATCCACGGCACCCCTCCCGCCTCGGCCATGGCCTGCACGTACCGTTGGCTCATCACCCAACAGCGCGGCAGCTCGTCGGGAATGGCTTCGAGGGTTTGGGTCGTAATGCCGATTATCGGGCGCGATGCAGGCAACGGTGTAGCTCCTTGGGGAGGCGCTTCCCTCTCTAACAATCTACCCCTTCCGCCGTCTCTCTGACCAACTGGTCGACCACGTCCTTCAAATCGCCGGTCCGCTTGAACGTCGCGAGCTGGCGGTCGGCGCTCGTACCGTTGGCGAGAATCGTGTACGCGTATTCCACCTCGGCGCGCGTCCCCAGGTCGTCGACCACGTCGTCGATGAACCAGCCAACCAACTCACGAATGAGATCCGAGGCCGGCAACTCCTCGCGCTTCCCGAAATCTATGAGCTTACCGCTCAGGCCATAGCGGACCGCGCGCCACTTGTTCTCCTCGAGCAGCGACCCGGGGTACACGCGGAACGTGAGGTTGTCGCGGCGCAGCTTCCAGAGCTTCGCGATGATCGCCTGCAGGATCGCGGCCACGCACACCGCTTCGTCGATGCGCGTGCACACGTCGCAGATGCGGAACTCGAGCGTCGGGTAGCTCCAGTTAGGCCGCACGTCCCACCAGATCTTCGACCCGTCGGGAATGCAGTGCGTGCGGACGAGCGCGTCGAGCACCTCCTCGTAGTCGGACCACGCGTGCATCTCCGGCGGGATGCCCGTGCGCGGAAAGTTCCGGAAGATCACACTCCGGTACGACTTGAGACCCGTCGTGCGCCCCATCCAGAACGGCGAGCTGGTCGAGAGACACAACACGTGCGGCACGAAGTAGCGCGCCACGTTCATCGCATCGATGAGAAAATCGCGGTCCTCGATCCCGATGTGGACGTGCGTGCCGAAGATGAGCAGTTGTTGGGCGAGATCCTGCAGGTCCTGCTTGACGCCCATGTAGCGCTCGAGCGGCGTGATCTCCTGCGTCAGCCAACTGGAAAACGGGTGCGTGCCGGCGGCGGCGATCTTGAGGCCTTTGCGCGCGGCGAGCTGCATGACGGTGCCGCGCAGCCGCACCAGCTCGGAGCGGACCTCCGACGGCGTGCGGCACACCTTGGTGCCGATCTCCACCATCGATTGGTGCAGCTCCGGTTTCACCTCTTCCATCACCAGGTGGTCGCCGGCGAGGATCTCGGTGATGTACGACCGGAGCTCGCGCGTCTCCGGGTCGATGATCTGGTACTCCTCTTCGACGCCTAACGTGAGCGACGGCTGTTGCATGGCTCCCCTCCAGGTGCCTAACGGCGAGCGGTCACGAACGTCGGGACGGTCGACCCGCCGCCCGCGGTCACGTTGAGCAGCGGTGTGGTGCCGAGTCGCGTCAGGCAGCCCTCGACGTACCGGCCGTGGGCGACGAAGGGCGCCAGATCCACCATGCGGTCGGTGAACTGCACGGATCCATCGACGAAGCTCGGGTACGGCTCGGTCGGCA
>DASVAC010000070.1:0-5882 GCA_036376535.1 Gemmatimonadaceae bacterium
CTTCACCTCGTCGCCCACCTTCTTCAGCCACTTGGAGAGCGTTCCTTCCGCGATCGACTCGCCCATCTGCGGCATGATCACATCGATGCGTGACACTGGCTCAACTCCTCTTCGATTGTTTCAATCCCGAGTCCGCAGGCCAGGCGGCACGCCGCCTGATGCGCCATTGGATCAGGACTATCATCACGAGTGCGCCTAAAACCCCGCCCCACAGAAAAAACGGAAACGTGTTGCACGACGGCAGCTCCGCCGACGCTTTGCATCCCGTCACCGTATCGATGATCTGCGCGACACCGACACCGATCATCCCGCCGCCGAAAAAACTGCCCGGCAGCAGCAGACACCCGATCGCCAGCCGTGGTGGCCCGGTTCGCCAGCCCTTCCCCGCCACCTCAGTATGCCGCGAGCTGACGCGCCACCGTCACGATGTCCGACGTCTGCGGCAACACGAAATCCTCGAGCGGCGGCGAATACGGCAGCGGTACATCCGCCGCGGTCACACGAAGAATCGGCGCATCCAACCACGCGAATGCCTGCTCCGTGATGCGCGCCGTCACTTCTCCCGCGACGCCGCCCGTGCGCGTGTCCTCGTGCACGATCATCACGCGATTCGTTTTCTTCACCGTCGCCACGATCGCCTCGTCGTCCATTGGCAGCAACGAGCGCAGATCGAGCACCTCGACCGACAGGCCGTCCTCCTTCTCCAACTGCTCCGCCGCCTCGAGCGCCTTCCACACCGTGGCCGCGTACGTAATGATCGACACGTCCTTCCCTTCGCGCGCCAGGCGTGCTTTCCCAATCGGTACGACGTGATCGCTGCCCGGCAGCTCTTCCTTGATGCGCCGGTACAGATACTTGTGCTCGAAGTACAGCACCGGATCGTCGTCGCGAATGGCCGACTTGAGCAGACCGTACGCGTCGATCGCGGTCGAAGGATAGACGATCTTGAGACCCGGAGTGTGCAGGAACGCCGCTTCGGGATTCTGTGAATGGAACGGGCCGCCGCGCACGTAGCCGCCGCTCGGACCGCGCACCACGATCGGGCACGGCAGGAACGCGCGGTAGCGCGCCGTGGCCACGTAATTGGTCAGCATGTCGTACGCGCACGAGATGAAGTCGATGAACTGCATCTCGCACACCGGGCGCATGCCCATGTGCGCCGCGCCCGCCGCCGCGCCGACGATGGCGGCCTCGGAGATGGGCGTGTCGATCACGCGCGATTCGCCGTACTTGGCGAGCAGGCCGTCCGTCACCTTGAAGGCGCCGCCGTACGCGCCGATGTCTTCGCCTAACACAAAGACGTTCGGGTCGCGATCCATTTCCTCGAACAGCGCCTGGCGGATCGCCTCGAGGTACGTGGTCTCAGCCATTGAACGTCCCCCATGCGGCAGGCCGCTCGTTCGCTTGCACCGCGCTCGCCACGCCGCGGCGGTACCACGGCAGCTCGGCGGACGGCGGGTCGGCGTACACGCCGGTGAGCGCATCGGCCGGGTCCGGCATCGGCGACTGCTCGGCGAGGTCGGTCGCCTCGTCGATCTCGCGCTGCACGCGCGCGTCGATCTCGGCCAGCTCGTCAGGCGCGACGTGTTCCGCGCCCGTGAGGTGCGCCACGTAGCGGTCCACCGGATCGTTCGTCGCCGCCCAGCGGTCGATCTCGCCGTCGGGCACGTACGACTGGTTGTCGTGCTCGGCGTGTCCCTTGCGACGATACGTCATGAGTTCGATGAGGGTCACGCCCTCGCCGCGCCGCGCGCGATCCACCGCGCGCTTGGTCACGTCGTAGGTCGCCAACACATCGTTGCCATCCGCCTGTTCGCCCGGAATCCCGTACGCCAGCGCCTTGTCCTTGAACTCCGCGGCCGCGGTCTGCTTGGAAGTCGGCGTCGAATACGCGTAGCCGTTGTTCTCGACGATCACGACTAACGGACACCGCTGCACGGCCGCGAAGTTGATCCCTTCGTGGAACGCGCCGGTGGATGTCGCGCCATCGCCCACGTACACGAGGCCCACGCGATCCTGGCCGCGCATCTTGAAGCTCAGCGTGACCCCGGCCATCACCGGCACCATGTCGCCCAGGTGCGAGATCTGTCCGATGAACCCGCGCTCGAGATCGCCGAAATGGATGTTGAGCTCGCGGCCGCGCGTGGGCGAATCGCCCTTGGCCATGTACTGGCGGATGATCTCGAGCGGCTGCGCGCCCTGCACGAGCATCGCGCCGAGGTTCCGGATGAGCGGCGAAAGGAAGTCGCCCTTGCCGCGGTCGAGCGCGTACGCGCTGCCCACGGCGTCGGCCTCCTGGCCTAACGAACGAAAGAGGCCGCCGATCACCTTGGTCTGCCGGTACAGATTGACCAGCCGCTCCTCGAGCGACCGCGTGAGGCGCATGTAGTAGTAGAGCTCGATCTGCTGCGCCCGGCCGAGCGATGCGGACGGCGCGGCCGTTGCCGGCGCGACGCGGGGCCGCGGCGCGCTGCGCCCGCGCGACGATGTGCGCGACGCCATCAGTACGCGGCCTCGAGCTTGTGCTCGGGATCGGCGTTGCGGTGCACCTTCACGAAGTACCGCTTGACGTTGCGGTCGAGCCGGCTCTCGCCGGGCTGGTCGGTCTCCACGTCGATGAACGTGTAGTGCCCGCCCTCGGGCTTCACCTTGAGCGTCATCGTGCCTAACGCTCCGGTGTACGACCGGGCACGCTCCTGCACGGCGCCGCGCGTCAGGCCTAACCGGGCAAAGTACTCATCGGCCAGGGCGAGCACGTCGGCCGGCGGAATGTGCGTCCGATGAAAATGGCGCATGGCGGTCAGGGTATCTTCGAAGTGTCGGCGTCGACTTCCTGGTGCCAATCCGCTTGCTCCAGCGCGTGCGTCGAATCGCGCCGGAACCGCAAGCCCATGGCCCAGTCGCCGGACGTCAGAAAGTTGAGCCGGTCAGCGTAGTACGTGCCCACTTCCGGACCCGCGGTGAAGCTGTCCCACGTCTTGACCCCATCGTGATTCTCGGCGTAGAGAATGCCTTCTCCGCCTTGAATCGGCTGGTTCGTGTCTTTGTCGCGCACGACCACCTTGTACCGCACTTTCTCCCGCGCCATGGGCGGCACGGGTTGGCTCGAGATGCGAAAGGCGTAGTGGGCCGTGAACGCGCGATAGTCCGTGTTCGTCTCACCGGGCTGGCACGCGGTGACGACTTGCGCCGCCACCGCGAGAGCGAGTAGACGCACGGCCCATCTCACGACGCGTAGTACTCCATGCCGAGGTGCGTGATCTGCTCTTCGCCCATCAAATGACGGAGCGTGTTCTTGAGCTTCGTCTGCTGAATGAACAGATCGTGTTCGGGCTGCAATCCCGGCGCCGCCATCGGGCTCTTGAAATAGAATGACAGCCATTCCTGAATCCCCTTCAATCCCGCCCGCTGCGCGAAATCCATGAACAGCGCGAGATCGAGCACGATGGGCGCCGCGAGAATCGAATCGCGGCACAGGAAGTTCACCTTGATCTGCATGGGGTAGCCTAACCACCCCTTGATGTCGATGTTGTCCCAGCCTTCCTTGTTGTCGCCGCGCGGCGGGTAGTAGTTGATCCGCACCACGTGCGAGAAATCCTTGTACAGCTCGGGGTACTGCTCCGGCTGCAGAATGGTGTGCAGCACGCTGAGCTTCGACTCCTCCTTCGTCTTGAACGACGCGGGGTCGTCGAGCACTTCCCCGTCGCGGTTGCCGAGGATGTTCGTCGAGTACCAGCCTAACAGACCGAGCATGCGGGCCTTGAGCGCCGGCGCGATGACGGTCTTCATCCACGTCTGGCCGGTCTTGAAGTCCTTGCCCGAGATCGGCACGCCGCGCTCGGTCGCCAGCTGCATCAACGCCGGCGTATCGACGGCCAAGTTAGGCGCGCCGTTCGCGAACGGCACCCCTTCCATGATCGACGCCCACGCGTAGAGCATGGCGGGCGAGATCGCGTCGTCGTTGCGCTCCATCGCCTTCTCGAACTGGTCGAGCGTCGCGTGCTGCGGACCGGCCTTGATGTAGGTCTCGGTCGACGCGCACCACACCATCACCAGCCGGTCGAGCTTGTGCTTGGCCTTGAAGTCGCGCACGTCCTGGCGCAGCTGCTCCGCGAGATCGCGCTTCGTCTTCCCCTTCTTCACGTTCGTGCCGTTGATGCGCGTCACGTACCGGTTTTCGAATACCGCCGGCATCGGCGTGATCGCGCTCAGGAAATCGGCGATCGGCGTGATGTGATGCTCCTCGAGCACGCCGGCTTTGCGCGCGGCCGTGAGCGCATCGTCCGGAATCGGATCCCACGCGCCGAACACCAGATCGTCCAGCGTCGCGAGCGACACGAAGTCCTTGATCAGCGGCGCGCGATTCTCGGTCCGCTTGCCTAACCGGATCGTCGCCATCTGGGTGAGCGACCCGATCGGTTGCGACAACCCGCGCCGCACGCTCTCGGTGCCCGCCATGAACGTGGTCGCAACGGCGCCGAGGCCGGGCGTGAGCACTCCGAGACGACCGGTCGCCGGTCGCGGAACAGGCCGGTTCCCGGCCGATGAGGAACCCTGCACGAACTATTCTCCTTTGGCGATGATGCGCGTAGCCGGCTTGGACGCGCTGCGACGTATGGCAGCGCTTGCCTCACTCAACGCGCGAACGGTAGGCGGACCAGACTCGTCGCGACGCACGGCCGCGTGTACGGCGGCGATGCGTTGGGCAGCGGTGATCCACGCGGTGACAGTCAACAGAACGATGATTGCAATGAGAACGAGCCCGCCTAGCGCGAGCCCGAAGAACGCCTGCGGCGCCGACAACAACACCACGCGCTCCGGCCGCTGCAGCCATCCGACGTGCACATCCACGCCCAACGACGCCGCGCGTGCCCGCGTGTACGACGTCACGAACGTCCCGATCAATCCAAGTATGCACACCACCACCATCGCGGTGCCCACCCAGCCCGGCCGCGTCGAAAAAAACACGGCCAACCCGCCCAGCACGAACCCATCCGCCACCCGATCCAGCGTCGAATCGTAGAAGGCGCCGAACGGCGAGCTCTGGTTGGTGCGTCGAGCCACCATCCCATCGAGCACGTCGAACAGCGCCGTCACCCCCAGAAACCATCCGCCGGTACGGATGTGGCCGGTGCCGTAGATGATGCCGCCGGTTACCGAGCACAGCGTTCCGACCGTGGTGATGGTGTTCGGTCGAACTCCGCGACGGACCAGCCACTCAGCAACCGGACTGATGAGGGCCAGGTATCCGCGTTTCAGCCAATCGGGCAGTAGTCTCATTCGGCGGCCGTGCGCACTGCCTGTAACCCCATGCGCCGAACCGACACACCAACCGTTGCTTCACCCGACCGCACACAGGCACATGCGCAACGGGCCGGAGTCTCGCTCCGGCCCGGAAGTTAGCCGCCGTAAAAGCGCCGAGCAACCTGCGCCTACGGAACCTGCCACGTGTACGAAGAGGTGAGCGTCACGTCATCGCGCGTGTACGTGTGCGTCCCATCCGCTGTCCGCGCCTTGAGTGACACGGTTGCGCCGGTCGCCAGACCCGGCACGCTCAGCGCCGACGTGCTGTTCCCCGCTACCGTTCCCGCCAACACGTCCGTTCCGCCGGTGGTCACGTAGATGTTCACGGGCTGCGGCAGATTGTTCGTGACGTGGAATGTCACCGGCGGTGTCGATGGCGTCGGTGCGGTCTTCACCTGTACGCCGCGGTGACAGCCGACAAGTGCGACGCCCAAAAGAAGCGTCACGAGTGCTCTCTTCATTGCGTGTCTCCTCTCGGTAGAAACGAGGGCGGATGACGCCGCGGGCTTCGGCTACAACGCGCAGCCGCGACGTCCGGGAGAATACCGCGCATCACCCGTCATGCACAATGGAGGCCC
>DASVAC010000071.1:0-23267 GCA_036376535.1 Gemmatimonadaceae bacterium
TCAGTCCGCCGACGACATCGCTCGTCGCCGGCGATTCCGTGGCGCTGACCGCCACGGTGAAAGACGCGCAGGGCAACACGATCAGCAATCCGACGATTACGTGGTCGGCGAGCGACACCAACGCGGTGAGCGTCAGCGGGAGCGGCGTCGTGAACACGCTGCTGGCCGCGACCGACACGATCACCGCCACGAGCGGCGGCGTTTCGGGCACCGCTGTCGTCACGGTGCAGGCGCCCACGCCGATTGCGATGCACGAGGGCGGGTTGGTCGGCGCGGTCACGTTCCCCAACGGCAGCACGGCGAGCGGCGCCCAGGGTAATCCGGTCGACACCATCCCGTGCGCCACGGGCGCCGACGCCGAGCACTTCCACGTGCACGTGAGCCTGATCGTGAACGGCCAGCAGCTGGCGCTTCCGTTAGGCGTCGGGATACAGAGCGCGGTGGTCGTGGGCGACAGCCTCGCCATCGCCGGCACCTGCTTCTACTGGCTGCACTCGCACGACCGCACCGGCATCATCCACGTCGAGCCGACGGTGGCCGGGCACACGTTTACGTTAGGCGAATACTTCGACGTCTGGGGCGAGCCGCTCACGTCGAGCAACGTCGCGGGGAATCAGGGTGACGTGACCGTCTACGTCGACGGCACGCGCTACACCGGCGACCCGCGGGCCATCGTGCTGGCGGCCCATCAGCAGATCACACTCGAGGTTGGAACCCGGGTCGCACCGCCGGTCTACCAGTTCCCGCCGGATTATTGAGCGCGGTCAGCGCCTGGCGGCGCGCGTCTCACCCGTGTCCAGCGTGGGATCGCTCATTGGACGCGTGGTGCGGCGCGTGCCGTCCTGCAGCTGCACCGTGATCGCTTCCGTTGGGCAGTGCTGCACGAAGTCGCCGTCGGCCGGCGACCACTGCAGCGGAGTCGCCGTCACGATCGCCTTCCCCTCGGCGTCCAGCGCCATGACGCGCGGCGCCAGCGCCACGCACGTTCCGCATCCGATGCAGCGGTCGCGGTCGACGCGCACCGAGACCATGCTGCGCGGATAGACGCCGGTGCCGTCGCACAGCGCGTCGCCGCACCGGTCTAACGCAATGCGCGCCGCCTCGTACCCCGCGTTCACGATCTCCTGCGCGTGCGTGAAGCTGAACCAGTGGTGGCGTCCGACGTCGGGACGCACGAGCAGCATCGGCGGGCCGCTCCACTCGCCTAACGGACGCGCTTGCAGCGCGTGCATCATGAGCGTGGCCGCCCGCATGTAGATCGCCGCGAAGCCCTGCGAGCTGATGTCCCGCGGGCGCTCCACTTCGAAGCTGCCCACGTCGACCGCGATCACCGCATCGGCGCCGAGTGCCGCGATGGAGATGGGCAGGTTGTCGATGGTGCCGCCGTCGATGCAGCTGCGCGTGCCGACGTATCCCGGAGGGAAGAAGCCGGGCAGGGCACACGACGCATACACCGCGTCGACCACCGGCACATCGCGGAGTCCGGGCAAGCCCCACACCACGCGCGTGCCGCGTTCCACGTCGACCGTGTTCACGAGCACCGGCGTCGGCAGGTCGTTGAACGTGCCCGGCGGCGAGACGGCCGCGCACAAATCGCGGAGCGGCTCCTCGAGATAGAGCGACGGGCTGCGCATCCGCTCGAACAGCATGCCCACGTGGTTGATGCGAAACAGGTCGCGCCGCCGGAGCGACACGGCGCGCGCTTCCATCTCACTCACGCTCATGCCGCCCGCGAACGCGGCGCCAATGAGCGCGCCGATGCTTGTCCCGGCGATCACGCTGGGCCGGATCCCGCGCTCCTCGAGCGCGCGCATCACGCCGATGTGGGCGAATCCCTTCAAGCCGCCGCCGCCTAACACGAGGGCGGTGCGGGCGGGCACGTTCGACATTCCGATGAAGCTCCTGGCGGTCGAGGCTGTGGTGCGGCGTGCGGGCGAGCCGCGTCCCCGTGCGAGAGACGACTCGCTGCCCCGACGCGTTGCCGGCCGTCGTCCTGGACGGCCGGTCCCTCGCATGCTCACGGTATCCTGCCGACGAGAAATGTACCCGATGGACAGCGATGGTTCCCGCTCGCCGAGTGCCCGCGCGCGCCCGGGGCGGAGCGCCCCGGACGCGGCATCAGAAGCGGACCGAGTAGCCGATGTCGGTGGGCTCGCCGCTGTGCGGCCGGCCCAACTGCACATACAGACCGTAGATCAGCACGACGCCGCCGCCGATCATGATGATCGTCCCCGGGGTATCACCGATGATGGCGCCGGTGATGAGCGCGGCGCCGCCCAACACCATGAGCTTCTCGCCGTTGGTCAGCCCGAAGGCGGAGCGATTCATCGTGGGCGCCGCGACGGGTTGCTCGGCGAGCCGCGGCGAGAGGGAGGCGGCGGCCGCCGTCGGGCCGGTGGGCGCCGGGTCGGCGAGACCTTGCGCGCCTAACGGAGCGCAGGCGAGAGTTGCGGCCGCTGCTGCAAGAAGAAGCCCGGTTCGGAACATGGCACGTATCCTCGTGACGGGTGTGCTTCGCGTCGTCCTCGACGCGAACTCGATGACTCACGGCGGGCGAGCTGCCGCGGGTGTCGCCAACGCAAGCCACGCGCCGCGGCACGCTCGCGCCACCCACACGACGGGCCGCGGGCCGTGCGCGCAACGGGCTCGTGCGGAACAACGCGTCCGGGACTACATTCTCAGCGCCAATGAGCACACCACAGCCCGGCGGCGAACACACGCTCGTTCGCGCCATCGGCGTGAGCGGCCTCGCCGCGACGACGTTCAACATCATGATCGGCGGCGGCATTTTCGTGCTGCCGGCCGTGGCCGCCGGTGCGTTGGGCGCGCGGGCACCCCTCGCGTACGTGATTTGCGCACTCGCGATGAGTCTGGTCCTCATCTGCTTCGCCGAATCCGGCAGCCGCGTGTCGCTCACCGGCGGTCCGTACGCGTACGTGACCCTGGCACTCGGGCCGTTCGCCGGATTTCTGAGCGGCGTGCTGTTGTGGGTCGTCGCGGTATTCGCGGCGTCGGCGGTGTTGAGTGCACTCGCGGGATCGGCGGCCGTGCTTTGGCCCGTGCTCGCGCGACCAGTGCCCCGCGCACTGCTCATCGTTGCGGTGCTTACCGTCATCACGGCCGTGAACGTGCGCGGTGTGCGCGGCGGAGCGCGGCTGGTGGAGCTGTTGGCCGTGATCAAGCTGCTGCCGCTGTTCTTGTTCGTCATCGCCGGGGCCGTCGCGGTGCGAGCGGTTGCGACGCCGGGACCAGTGCCCGGGGGCGGCGATCTCGGACGTACGGTGGTCGTGCTCATCTTCGCGTACGCGGGGTCCGAGAGCGCGCTGGTGCCGAGCGGCGAGGTACGCGATCCGGCGCGCACCGTGCCGCGCGCACTCGCGCTCGCGATGATCACCGTGATGCTCCTCTACATCGCGGTGCAGGTGGTTGCCCAGCGCGTGCTCGGCGTGGGTGCGCTGGCCGCGGCGAGCGCGGCACCGTTGTCGGCCGCCGCGGCACGCATTGCCGGTCCGTTAGGCGCCGGCATCATCGCCGTCGCCGCGGTGTTCTCGATGTTCGGCAACGTGAGCGGCATGACGCTCGCGACGCCGCGCGCGCTCTACGCGCTCGGGCGCGATGGATTCCTGCCGATCGTGGGCGAGGGGCTTGCCCGCGTGCACGAACGATATCGGACGCCGTACGTCGCCATCATCGCGCAGAGCACGATTCTCGGCGTGCTCGCGGTCAGCAGCGGATTCCTGGCGCTCGCCGTCCTGGCGAACGTCTCGGTCCTCACGTTGTATCTCGTGTGCTGCGTGGCGACGATCGAGCTGCGGCGCCGCGATGTGCGGCAGGCCGGCACGCCGTTCCGCCTGCCGGGCGGCGAGATCGTGCCGTACCTGGGCATCGCGGTGCTCGCGTGGATGCTGTCGCACGCGAAGCTCTTTGAGGCGCTCGTTGTGCTCGGCTTGCTCGCCCTGGCGGCACTCATGTTCCTGGCGACGGCGGCGAGCCGTCGCTCGGGCAATACCGTCTTCACGCCATGACCGACGCCTTACTCGCCTACCGCCCCGAATTCCCGATCGTGGATCGGGTCACCTACCTCGTCTCGAACTCGCTCGGCGCCATGCCGCGCGCGGTTCCCGAGCGCCTGGCCGAGTACGCGGACATGTGGAATCGCCGCGGCGTGCGCGCCTGGGCAGAAGGCTGGTGGACCATGCCGCTCACCGTGGGTGATGAGATCGCGCCTCTGTTAGGCGCGGGCCCGGGCGAGGTGGCGATGTTCCCGAACGTCACGCTCGCGCAGGCCGCCGTGTTGTCGGCGCTCGACTACGCGCCGCCGCGCGACACGATCGTGATGACGGGACTCGACTTTCCCTCCGTGCGCTACGTGTACGACCACCTGGCGGCACGGTTAGGCGCGCGCATCGTATCCGTGCCGAGCGACGATGGCATCGGCATCGATACGGCGCGGGTGGTCGAGGCGATCGATGAGCACACGCGCATCGTCGCCGTGTCGCACGTGTTGTTCCGCTCCGCGTACGTCATGGATGCGGATGCGATCTGCCGGCGTGCGCACGAGGTCGGGGCGCTCGTGTCGCTCGACGCGTTCCACTCGGTCGGCGTGATCCCGGTGGATGTGCGCTCGAGCGGCGTCGACTTCCTCACGGGCGGCGTGCTCAAGTGGCTGTGCGGCGGACCGGGCGGCGCGTTTCTGTACGTTGCGCCGTCGGTACGCGAAACCCTCGAGCCGGCGCTCACCGGTTGGCAGGCGCACGCGCGTCCGTTCGCGTTCGAGAACGAAATGGAATACGGCCACGGTGCGAGCCGCTGGCTCAACGGCACGCCGGTGATCCCGGCGTTGTACGCTGCCATCGATGGCCCCCGCATCGTACGGCAGGCCGGCATCGAGGCCGTTCGCGCGAAGAGCATGAGACAGACGGCGCGCCTCGTGTCGTTAGCCGATGCGCACGGCTGGCCCGTGAACGCGCCGCGCGATCCGGCCCGGCGCGGCGGTACGGTGGCGTTCGACGTGCCTAACGGATACGCCGTCGCGCAGGCCCTGCTGGCGCGCGACATCCTGGTGGACTATCGGCCCGAAGCGGGCATCCGCGTCGCGCCACACTTCTATACCGATGACCGCGAGATCGACGACGCGGTCGAGGCCATGGCGTCGATCCTCGAGACCGGCGCCTGGCAGCAGTTCGCCGAGCGACGCGCGGTGGTCACCTAGCGTCTACGCTCAAGTTGAAACGGACCGGCACGGACCGAACGGACACAGCACGGGTCAGACGAAAAACGGATCTTCCGGGAATTTCGTGAAAGATGAAGTCACGGCGCTGCTCCTCTCGAGTTCGCGCTAGTGGCTGACCGCTGGAGCGCGTGGAGAGCTTCCTCGCTCTTTTGTGAAGGATAACTACGAGGAAACTGCAGGGATAACGACAGGCATCGCTCTGCTGCGCGAGGGAAGAACGATCACAATGGCGAGAGCAGTTTTTGCTTTTGATAATAGGTTCTTCGGGAATTTCCGGGAAAGGCAGCGGGGCCGGGGCCTTTCAACCTCCCCCGCGCGTGAGAGTCTAACGAGAGAGGCTTCACACCAGAGCGAGGAAGCCCTCAATGCGCGCTTCCAGTGAGCCCTCACGTCGCACTCCCACCGGACCTAGCGCGCCGGGGTGTACCAACCTGTCGCCTCATTTTCCCGAAATTCCCCGAAGACCCTTTTTTGGTTCTTCAGGAATTTCCGGGAAGAGCAGCGCGTAACAGACAGCGGGGGCGGTCACGCGAGCACGACAGAGCTCTCGTGAATCCGCCTTCGCGTTGATGAGAGTCTCACGACTGTGAGCGCGGACAAGGCGGGACACGAACGGACAAGACAAGGACTTGTTGTTTGGTTTCGAGCGCTGACATCTCGAGCAGTTACGAATTAGGTCCGCCTGTGTCCGGTGTGTCCGCTATCAACTCGTCGATGCTTGTCAGGCCATGGAGGCGGACCCGCAGCCGGTGCATCGCCTTGCCGTCGGTTCGTGTCTACGACAGTTCACGAAATTCTCGGAGATCCGTTTGTTTGTTATCCTTTAGTGTCTGAGCCGAAGACACGTCGTTTCCTCTTGCTTTGAACCAGTGCCATCAAACCCCCGCAGCTCGAAGTCCCTCATCGTTGTCGGCGATCGCGTGCTCGTCGCGCTCGAAGAGGGCGAAGAACGCAGCAAGGTGGGACTCTATCTGCCGCCGACGGCAGTAGATAATCAGGCCGTGCAGGGCGGTCGCATCACCGCCACGGGCCCGGGACTTCCAATGCCGGATCCCGGCGAGTTGGGCGACGAGCCCTGGCGCACGGCGCGGCGCGAGACGCGATTCGTGCCCATGCAAGCCCGCGTGGGCGATTACGCGTTGTTCTTCCGTAAGGCGGGCGTCGAGATCACGTTCGAAGGCGATCGCTATCTCGTCGTGCCGCAGACCGCCATCCTCGCGCTCGTACGCGACGGCAACCGCGAGGACGACCTGTAGTCGTCGCAGGATCACTTCAGGACACGAGACATCATGCCGTACGATGAACGATTCGTTACCCCGATGCGTGAGGAGCTCACGCGACTCGGCGTCCGCGAGCTGCGGACGCCGGAAGAGGTCGACGCAACACTCCGCGACGCACCCGGCACCACGTTAGTCGTCGTCAACTCCATCTGCGGGTGTGCGGCGCGCAACGCGCGTCCGGCTGTCGCGCTGGCCCTCGAGCACGAGCGCGTCCCGGGCACGTTGACCACGGTTTTTGCGGGACAGGACATTGACGCCACCGCCCGCGCGCGCAGCTATTTCACCGGATACGGGCCATCGTCGCCGCAGATCGGGCTCCTCAAGAACGGCAAGCTGGTCTACATGCTCGAGCGGCACCAGATCGAGGGCCGGAGCGCCGCGTCCATCGCGCAGGACCTGGTGGCCGCGTTCGACACGCACTGCTGATCCCGGATGCGCATGGCACACGGCCTGCACGCCCGGGCCAGTGTCACCACGGAGTCCAAGCCATGCAGTCCGAACCGGGCAACAACGTCGACCGTACGAGCGCGTCGCAGTCCGACGGCAGCGCGCTGCCCATGCGCGCCACCGAAGCGGCTGATCGCCTCGCGCCGAAAAAGGCACCAAGCCCGGACTTGCACCGCGTGCGGGCAGAGCTCGAGCACCAGGTGCGCGAAAAGCCCGGGCTCGCGGTGCTCATTGCGCTCGGCGTCGGCTACGTGATCGGTCGCGTGTTGCGGGACAAGCGGGGGATCTGACACGTCCCGCCCCGCGCTGTCGCGTCCGAACGCCTCGACGCGCGTGGCGCGGGGTCGGCCATGATCCGGTTAGTCCCGTACCTCGCCGCGCTCCAGTGGATCGGCGGCATCATCCTCGCGTCCAGCTGCGTCGACCGCGCGCGCGACTTCCGGCAGCAGGGTGCATGGCCGCGGGCCATGGCGCGCGTCGCGTTCCTCCTGTTCGCGATCGCAGCGGTCATCATGGCCCTCACAGCGCCGTTCCTGGCGCGCTTCGTTGGGCGAGTCGTGCCGGCGTTCGACGATCCCGCGCCGTGGCGCTTGAGCGTGTTTCTCACGCTCTGTCAGGCCGGGTGGATTCTGGTGCTCTTCTCCATGGGCTGGACCGGAGTCTTGGGGCTCGTGAGCCGAAAGCGTGCGGCCCGCGCGGAGCTCGAGCGGCGACGCGAGCGGGCGCAGGGCAAGAGCGACCGGGATCCTCGCTGATCGCTGCCCTCATCCGGGCGCGTCGCCGTGCGTGTAAGCTTCTCTAGGCACCGCACCCCTCGGTAGGTCGAACATGACCGTCCGCCGCAAGCTCCTCCTGGGATTCGCGCTCATGGTGATTCCCGCGCTCCTCATCGGCGCGGAAGCCATTCGCACGAACGTGCAGGAGCGCCGCGCGCTGCAGGCGTTGGGCGAGAACATGGCCCGCACGCGCACGTACGCGGAGCTTGAGGACGCGATGTTCAACGAGTCGCTGGTGATTTGGCGATATCTGAGCGGCATGGATCCCACCGCGCGCCGCGACTTCGACGTGAATGCCGAAGTGGTGACGTACTGGCAGGGGCGGTGGCGCGCGACCCTGCGTCCCGGGGAATCGGATCTGGCGACCGGCGTGGATGAGATCCAGCGCCAGATGGTGTTGGTGGCCGACAGCGTGTTCACGCTCTACGATGCGGGACACCATACCGAAGCCTTCCAGCTCGCGCGCGTGGAGCTACGCGACCGCCTGCAGCCCGCGCTCACCGAGGTCAACCGCGACGTGTATCGTCGCGCGCGCGAGTCGAGCGTGCGGGGGGCATACGCCCGGCTCGAGGACATTCTGGCCGGCGAGGACCGCGTGCTCATCGGCATCCTCGTTCTTGCGTTAGGCCTGGGGACCTTTGCGTCGTGGCTCATCGCGCGCGGCATCGCGCGGCCGATCAGCGAGTTGGGCAAAGGCATGGCGATCGTCGGTGGCGGACAGCTCGACCATCCGATCGCGGTGACATCCAACGATGAAGTGGGCGACCTGGCGCAGGCGTTCGGGCACATGACGGAAAAGCTCCGTGACTCGCGCGCCGACATGGTGCGGCTCAACACGGAGCTCGAGGCGAAAGTGGCGCAGTTGCAGCAAACGCAACGGCAATTGGTCCACGCGGAGCGCCTCGCATCGATCGGCGGGATGTCGGCAGCGGTCGCGCACGGGCTGCGCAATCCGTTGGCGAGCTTGCGCGCGGCGGCGCAGCTCGCGCTCAAACGCACCAAGAACGAGGAGTCGCGCGAGCATCTGCAGGACATCATCTACGAGGCAGATCGTCTCGACAAACGTGTCACGCACCTGCTCGACTTCTCGCGCCCCGCGCCGTTCCATCCCATGCCCGACAGCGTGTCGCGCATCGTGCAGGACGTGCTGCCGCCGTTCCGGAAGCTGGCCGACGAACACCGCGTGGATGTGCAGGTGAACGTCGAGCCGGCGCTGCCCGACGTCCGCGTGGATCCGGTGCAGGTCGAACAGGCGCTGGTCGAGATCCTCTCCAATGCCCTCGATGCGATGCCCAACGGCGGCGTGCTGCGCGTGGACGCGCGGGCCGAGCGCGATGGTGCTGCGTCAGGCAGCGTGGCCATCGAGATCACGGACACCGGCGTCGGGATTCCGGAGCACGTGCTGCCATCGGTGTGCGAGCCGTTCTTCACGACGCGCCAGGGCGGCACGGGGCTCGGCCTCGCGACGGCCAAGCGCTACGTCGAGCAGAACGGCGGCCAGCTCGAGATCGAGAGCGGCGCCGGTCGTCCCGGCGGCGGCACCACGGTGCGCGTGCGGCTTGCGGCCGCGGGCGCGCACGCGCCTAACGGAGTGACCGGCGCGGCCCCCGCGCCGGCGAGGGTGTCGTGAGCGGCCCCAGCGTGCTGGTGGTGGACGACGAGCGCACGCTCGCCCGGTCGATCAAAGCGTACTTGTCGGAGAGCGGCTACGACGCGGAAGTCGCCGGCGACGCCGAGCACGCGCTGGACCTGCTGCCCAAGGTGCGTCCCGACGTGGTGTTCGCGGACCTGCGCCTGCCCGGCATGAGCGGCATCACGCTCATGCAGCGCATCCACGAATTCGACAAGGCGATTCCCGTCATCATCATGACGGCGTTCGGCACCATCGAGGGCGCGGTGGAGGCGGTCAAGTTAGGCGCGTTCGACTACCTCAAGAAGCCGGTCGACCTCGAGGAGCTGAAGCTGCTCGCCGACCGCGCGCGCGAGACGTCGCTGCTCAAGCACGAGCTGTCGTATCATCGAAAGCGCGCCGCGTCGGACCTGCACTTCGCCCAACTGATCGGCGAGTCGGCGCCCATGCGTGCGGTGCTCGACCGCGCGCGGCAGATCGCGGCGCTCGAGGACACGCCTCCTGTCCTCATCACCGGGGAGACAGGCACGGGGAAGGGGCTGCTCGCGCGAACGATCCACGCGTCGGGCCGCGTGGCCGCGAAGCCGTTCATCGAGCTCACGTGCACGGCGCTGCCGGCCAACCTCATCGAAGCCGAGCTGTTCGGCTACGAGCGCGGCGCGTTCACGGACGCGAAGGAGTCGAAGATCGGGTTGTTCGAGGCGGCGGAAGGCGGCACGCTGTTCCTGGACGAGGTAGGCGACGTCGAGACGTCGCTGCAGGGCAAGCTGCTGCGCGCCGTGGAAGAGGGCGTCGTTAGGCGTGTGGGAGGCCTGCGCGACCGCAAGGTGAACGTGCACATCACCGCGGCGACGAACCGCGATCTCGAGCGCGATGCGCAGACGGGCGCGTTCCGGAAGGATCTGTTCTTTCGCCTCGCGGTGATCGTGCTGCACCTGCCCCCGCTGCGCGACCGCGGGCAGGATGTGCTGCTCCTCGCCGATCGATTCCTCGCGCGATTCACGGCCAAGTACGGGAAAGACGTGCGCGGCATCGACCCGACGGCGCGTGACGCGATGCTCGCGTATCCCTGGCCGGGGAACGTACGCGAGCTGAGTCACGTGATCGAGCGCGCTGTGCTCTGGAGCCAGGGCGACACACTCGAAGCGAGTCACCTGTCGTTGATGAGCCCGGTGGCGATGCCCAACGCACATCGCGGTGAGAACTCCGAGGAGAGCACACCGAACGCCGATCACGCGGAGATGCCATCATTGCCGCCAGATGGCGTCGAGCTGTCGCAATGGGAGCGGTCGCTGATAGAGCAAGCGCTGCGCGAATCGGGCGGCAACCAAACCAAGGCCGCCCAACGACTCGGCATCAGCCGCGACACGCTGCGCTACCGCCTGAAGAAGTTCGGCCTGTAGGGATGGTTGGGTGAAATCACCCAACTTTGGGTGAAATCACTCGCCAGCAGCTGTCGAATGCGCCAGTCGCACGCCGAGCTCTACCATGCAAGCTATTATGGACAAAATGGTTAATTGCATGCAGGCTCGCGGCACAGCAGGTGCTCTTACGACAGTGCGTCAATTGACAAAACGCATAACCGCGGGAGAGGTACAATGTCCTGGACCAAGCCGGAATTCGAAGTCGTGGAAGTGACGATGGAAGTGACCGCCTACGTCGCTCGCCGCTAAGCGACCGAAGTAGGCAGGCAGAGGGCTCGCCGCGGCGGGCCCTTTTTGCTTGTATTCCGTATGCAGTCGATGGAACGCCGACCCACCACGCTCCTCGCGGAGCTGACGCACCGCTGCCCGCTCCACTGCCCGTACTGCTCCAATCCGCTCGATCTCGTGCTCTCCAAGGCCGAGCTCGAGACGGAAGACTGGAAGCGGGTGATCAGCGAGGCTCGGCGGTTGGGCGTGCTGCAGCTCGGCCTCTCGGGCGGCGAGCCGCTCGTGCGGAGGGACCTCGAGGAGATCGTGGCCCATGCCCACCGCGAGGGCCTCTACAGCACGCTCGTGACGTCTGCGTTAGGCATGACGCGCGAGCGCCTGGACCGGCTGGTCGACGCCGGCCTCGAGCACGTGCAGATCTCGTTTCAGGACTCGGAGAAGGAAAGCGCCGAGCGCATCGCCGGCACGCGCAGCTGGGACGCGAAGCACCAGGCCGCGGCGTGGGTCAAGGCGCGCGACGTCGCGTTCTCCGTGAACGCCGTGCTCCACCGCGCGAACCTGGACCGGCTCGAGCAGATCATCGACATGGCCGGTGCGTTAGGCGCCGACCGCGTCGAGCTGGCCAACACCCAGTACTACGGTTGGGCCGTGCCCAACCGCGACGCGCTCATGCCGACGCGCGCGCAGGTGGATCGCAGCGCCGAGATCGCCGACCGGAAGGCCGCCGAGTACAAGGGCCGGATGCAGATCATCTACGTGCTGCCCGACTACTACAGCGAATTCCCGAAGCCGTGCTACGGCGGATGGGGCGCGTTGTACATCATGGTCGCGCCGAACGGAAACGTGCTCCCGTGCCACGCCGCGTCGCAGATCACCTCGCTCACGTTCGACAACGTCCGTGACCGAAGCCTGGAATGGATCTGGGAACACTCGAGTGCGTTCCGCGCGTTCCGGGGCGACGAGTGGATGCGCGAGCCGTGCCGCAGCTGCGCGCGCCGGCACGTCGACTTCGGTGGCTGCCGCTGCCAGGCGTTCGCGCTCACGGGCGACGCGCGCAACACCGACCCGGTGTGCACGCTCTCGCCTAACCGGCCGATGATCGACGCGCTGCTCGACCGCGCCGACGCGCCGGACGACGCGTACGTCTATCGCAAAATGCCCGGCGCCAAGGATCGCGTACTGGAGCCGGCGCCCTAGCGCGCCGCACCGGGCCGGAGGACCCCGAGGCCGCCGTCAGCGGCTCGCACGAACCCAACGCACGAGCTCGCGCGGCGACGGGCGCTTGCCATACATCAACAGGCCCGTGCGATAGATCCGCGCGGCGATCCATACCGCCATCCAACATCCCGCCACCAGTGCGCCAAGCGACGCCGCAAGCTTCCACAGCGGAATGGGGATGAGGCTCAGCCTGAGCGGCATTATGATCGGCGACGAGAACGGAATGTACGACAACACCTCGGCGAGTCGACTCTCCGGCGCAAAGCTCACCGGTTGGATGAACAGCGCGGTGATCACGAGGAGCAGCATCACCGGCATCTGGACTTGCTGCGCATCCTGCTCGCTGCTCACCATCGAGCCGATCGCCGCGAACAGCGACGAGTAGATGATGTAGCCGAGGATGAAGTAGACGATGAGCAGGGCGCCCATGCCTGGTGCCACGTGTGGCAGCGCATAGTTGGATGCCTGCACGTGCAGTCGCGTCATGACCGCCGCACGATTCTGAATGAGAAGCAGAGTCGCCAGGGCCGATATCCCGAGTTGCGCCGCCGCGACTCCGCCGACGCCCAAGATCTTGCCGAAGAGCAGCGTGTCCGGTCGCACGCTCGAGACGACCGTTTCGGCGACCCGCGTCTGCTTCTCTTCCATGACCCCGCGCATCACGATCTGGCCGTAGATGAAGATCGTCAGGTACAGCACGAACGCGACGATGAACGCCACGATGCTTCCGATTTCTCCCGATCCGCCTCGACCGCGCGCCGTAAGGCGCTCGGTGGACATCTGGAGGTCTAACGCAGTGAGCGACTGCACCTGGTCTGGATCCATCCCGGCTGAACGGAGCCGAGTCGCGATGAGCTCGTCGTGCACGATGCGCTGCAGCTTCGACATCTCGATGCTGGACGTCGCGTTCGATCCGGAGTAGCGAACGTCCGGCTTAGGCCAGAGGAGCGGGCCCAACACGAGATATCCTTTGCGCGTTCCGGCGATCACCTCGCGCGTCGCGGTCGATTCGGCGGCCGCGAGGGCAGCGGGCGCCACGTCTTCATAGCGGGGCGCCATGGTGCCCGTGACGCCGCTGTCGAGGCGTGCCGCCACACGCTCGCCGATGCCGCTGCCCGACACGTCGATGATGGTGATGCGCGCCATCTCCGGCGACGCGGCGGTCGTCGACGTGAAGTAGACGGGGATGAAGATGACGAGGCCGAGGAATGCGGGCACGAGCACGGTGCTCACGACGAACCACCGCGAGCGGACGCGCTCCTGAAATTCGCGTTGGGCGACGATCCAGAGTTTACGCATGGGTCGCCTCCTTTGCCTCTCCGTTAGGCGAAAGCGCCGAGACGCGGTCGACGAACACGCGGTGCAGCGATGGCTGCACCAGCTCGAACCGCTGCACGACGGCGCCGGCTTCGATCAGCGCGCGGAGCAGCCGTTGCGGGTCCGCCGATGGCGCCAGATCGAGCTCGATCACCTGGTTCGAGTCATCGACGCGGGTGACGAGCGTTCGGTCCTGGAGAATGTGTGAGACGCCGTTGTGCGTGCCGCCGTCCAGCGCGAGCGCCACCTGTTGCACCCCGTGCGCCCGACGGACCTCGGCGAGCGTGCCGTCGACCAGCTTGGCGCCCTGCGCGATGATGCACACCGCGTCGCACAGACGCTCCGCGCTCTCCATGAGGTGCGTGCTGAAGATCACGGTTTTCCCGGCGCGCTTGAGCTCGATGATGATGTCCTTGAGCGCTTGCGCGTTGATGGGGTCGAGCGCGCTGAACGGCTCGTCGAGGATCATGACGTCGGGGTCGTGCACCAGCGCGCCGATGAACTGGACTTTCTGCTGCATGCCGCGCGACAGCTCTTCGACGCGCGCATCGCCCCAATCGCGTTCGGACGTGACCAATTGCAGGCGCTCGAGCCACGCGTCGATGCGCCGCATGGCCTCGGCGGCCGGAACGCCCTTGAGCTGCGCGAGAAACAGGAGCACCCGGCGCACGGTCATGCGGCGGTAGAGGCCGCGTTCCTCGGGGAGGTAGCCCACCCGGTCGACGACCCCGGCGCGTCCGTTAGGCAAGCCCATGATCTGGATGGTGCCCGTGTCCGGCTCGAGGACGTCGAGGATCATGCGGATGGTGGTGGTCTTCCCGGCGCCGTTGGGGCCCAGAAGACCGTAGACCATGCCGGTGGGGATCTGGAGCGAGAGGTCGCGAACGGCGACGTGGTTGGCGAACCGTTTCGAGATGTGGTCGATGCTGACGGCAGCGGTCATGGACGAGTCCGGCGGGGCGGAGGGTGGGATCCTCCAACTATACGGATGGCGGGGCGCCAGGTTCCAGTCCCGGGCGGCCTTGCGGGGGTGCCGTGCGGGGCAGCAGGTTGGCTGTTACCATTTGGTAACAACGCTACCCATCTCCACACTCTCCATGCGATCGTTCCATGTGCGGCGCGCCGCGATGGTCGCGGCGTGCCTGTTCGCTCTCGTGCCGGCCGCCGCCCACGCCCAATTCCCGCTCGTGCCCACGCCGGTGATTCCGTTAGGCACGTTGTCGTCGAGCGTCAAGCTGGGCGGCTACATCTCCGTGCGCGATACCAAGCACGGCGACTCGACCAGCTTTTCTCTGAATCGCGCGCGGCTCACCGCGATGATCGCGCCCTTGCCGTATCTGGCCGTGCGCATGCAGGCCGATTTCTCGGGCAACCAGAGCGGAACGGTGTCGGGCAGTAGCGTCCATGGATTCGAGCTCACCGATGCATACGTCGAGCTCGCGCAGCCGGCCGCCGACTCGCTCAGGTGGGGCCAATGGCACCCGGCGCTGATCGTCGGGCAGTTCAAGCAGCCGTTCAGCCTCGAGTATCTCACGTCGTACGCGTATCTGCGCACCACGAACCGCGCTGCCGCCATCGACGCGTTGACGCCCAAGCGTGACATCGGCGCGATGGCGCAGGTGCAGTGGTCGCGTTTCATCACGGCCGATGCGTCGGTGACCAACGGACAGGGCGCCAATGCGCTATCGAATCCGAACGGCCTCGAGCTGCTCATCGGGCGCATCACCGTCACACCGTTTCCGTGGCTCGCGCTCGCAGCGAAGCTTGGCAACGAGGGCACGGACCACATCAAGGGCTACGACGGGCGCATCGAGTGGCGCGGCCTGCTCATCGAAGGCGAGGGTATCCATCGGTCGCGGCCGCTCTCGGGTGAGCACCAGGACGCCGGCGGCGGCTACGTGCTCGGCGCGTACAAGGTGCTGCCATGGCTACAGCCGGTGTTCAAGCGCGAGTGGTTCAGCGACACGCGGCAGCTGGACGGCACGAACACGAACACGCAACAGGATTGGTCGACGTTCGGCGTGAATGTCATCACGCCCAAGGAAAATCTGCGGTTCCTGGTGGATTGGATCGTGAAGTCCCAGCGCCCGACGACAGCGCAAAATGAAGTCGACTTCCAGCTCGTCGCCAACTTCTGAGCGCGGCGCGCGTCCGTGCCGCAACAGCATCCGCTGGCGCAGCGGGGCGCGGGCGCGTGCGGTGCTCATGGTGTTGCGCGACGGCGACAAGATCATCGGCCCGCGGTTCATCCAGATGCTGGAGGAAATCGACGCGCGCGGCTCGATCCGCGCCGCCGCGGCATCGTTAGGCATCGGCTACCGCCACGCGCTCGCCTGGATCCGGCGGGCCGAGCTGCTCGTTGGGGAGTCGTTGGTGGAGCGGCACGCCGGCGGGCCGGCGGGAGGCGGCGCGAGCCTAACGGAGAAGGCGCGGCGGGTGGCGCGCGCGTATCGCCGGGTCAATGCCTCGATCTTCCGTCTCGTCGAGCGCGCCGAGCATGAGATTCTCGACACCTGACGTCCCGTTCACGAGAGCCGATCCGTCATGCGCATTCGATTCGTTGTTCCGTTCGTCCTTGCCGTCGTCGCGTCGTGCGGCAAGCCCGCGCCAAAATCGGCCGAGGGCGGCGGCACGATCGTGGTCTACACCGCCGCGAGCGTGGCCATTCCGATTCGCGCCGCGCTCGACACGTTTGCTGCGCGCGAGCACGTGACCGTCGACCAGGAGAACGGCGGCAGTCTCGACATCGCGCGCAAGCTCACCGAGCTGCACCAGATTCCCGACGTCGTGGTACTCGCCGATTACGATGTGTTCCCGAAGCTGCTCATGCCGGAGCAGACCACGTGGTATGCGGACTTCGCGCGGAACCGCATGGTGCTCGCGTTCACGGACAAGTCGAAGTTTGCATCGGAGGTGGACAGCGCGAATTGGCCGAAGATTCTCGAGCGGCCCGGCGTGCAACTTGGGCGCGCGAATCCGGATCTCGATCCGAACGGCTATCGGACGCTGCTCACACTCCAATTGGCGGAACGGTACTATGAGCTCCCCGGGTTATACGACAGATTGATGACGTTGTCGCCGGCGAGGAACGTGCGGCCCAAGGAGGCGGATTTGGTGGGCGTGTTGCAGGCGGGCGAGTTCGATTACATCTGGTCGTACGAGTCGCTCGCGCGAGCGACGAAGCTCCGGTACATCACGCTGCCCGCGGCGATCGACCTCGGGACGCCCGGCGACACCGACATCTATGCGAAGGCATCCGTCAAAGTCGCCGGCAAGACGCCCAGGGATACGCTGACGATCAAGGGGCAGCCGATCGTGTACGCGCTGTCGATTCCGAAGGCAGCGCCGCATCCGGACGTGGCGGAGAAGTTTGTGGCGTTCCTGCTCTCGCCCGACGGGAGGAAATTGATGCGCGCGACCAAGCTTGATGCGTTAGGCTCGCCGGTGATCATCGGGAGCGGTGCGCCCGCGGCCGTGCAGGCGGCGGTGTCCGCGCAGTGACGACCGCGGGCGCCGGGGAGCACGCGGCTCCGCGCTCGATGGCGGCGCAGCGGACGGCGAGTGTCGTTGCCGCGCTGCTGGGCTCACTCTTTTTGCTGTTTCTGGTGGCGCCGATCGGGCGGCTCGTGGTGGGCGGTGGGAAGGCGGGGGTTGCGGAGCTGTTCACGGACACCGAGTTGCGGAGCTCGTTGTGGCTCACCGCCGTGACCGCGACGCTCGCGATGGTCGCCGGTGCGTTAGGCGGGACGCCGCTGGCGTATCTGCTGGCGAGGCGGCCGTTTCGAGGTAAGGCGGTGGTGGCAGCGGTGCTCGATCTGCCGTTGCTGATTCCGCATCCGGTGGCCGGCATCGCGTTGCTGCTGATCCTGGGACGCCAGAGCGCCGTTGGGCGGGCGCTGCTGCACGCCGGGATTCAGGTGGCTGGCTCGCCGATCGGGATCATCTGCGCGATGGTGTTCGTGTCGGCGCCGCTCTACATCAGCGCGGCGCGGGAGGCGTTCGCGCGGGTGGACCCGCGATACGAGTCCGTGGCCCGAACGTTGGGCGATCCCGCATGGCGGGCGTTTCGCCGCGTGACGCTGCCGCTCGCCGCGCGCGGGCTGATCGCCGCCGCGGTCGTGATGTGGGCACGTGCCGTGAGTGAGTTCGGCGCGATCGTGATCCTCACGTACAACCCCAAAGTGGCGAGCGTCTTGAGCTACGACCGCTTCACGGGCTTCGGCCTAACGGAGGCGCTGCCGGTGGCTGCCGTGCTCTCGATCCTGGCGCTCATCCCGCTCATCGCGCTGCGCGCGCTGCGGCCGGATCGCGGCGCGGGGCTGGACGTGTGATCCGCGTCGCCGGGTTGAGTGCACGGGTGGGGAACTTCCGCCTGCGCGACGTGTCATTCGAGGTTCCGTCCGGCGAGTATGGGGTCGTGATCGGCCCGGTGGGGTCGGGGAAAACCACGCTCCTCGAAACCATCGCGGGCATCATCAGGCCGCACGCCGGATCGGTGATGCTCGACGGCCGTGATGTCACGGGCGCCCCGCCCGAGAGGCGCCGGTTAGGCATCGTGTATCAGCACTCGTACCTGTTCCCGCACCTCAGCGTGGCGGACAACGTGGCATACGCAGCCGCGGAACCCGCCTTCGCCGTACGCATTGCGGAACGGGTGGGCGCGCGGCCGCTCTACGATCGGCCGGTGGGGGCATTGAGCGGCGGCGAGCGTCAATTGGTGGCGCTGGCGCGCGCCTTCGCCGTGCGGCCGTCCGTGTTGTTGCTCGATGAGCCATTCAGCGCGCTGGACCCGAGGACGCGAACGCAGGCGCGCCGCGCGGTGCGGGCGTTGCACCGCGAGCTCGGCATCACGGTGCTCCAGGTGAGCCACGATTTTACCGAGGCCGGGCTGTTGGGCGATGTCGCTGTTTTGCTCGACCAGGGATCGGTGCTGCAGTCCGGACCACCCGACGCGCTCTTTCGACAGCCGGCGACGCCGTACGTCGCCGAATTCCTCGGCGCCGAGAACGTGCTGGCGGGGACCGTTCGCGCGTTAGGCACCGGCTGGCCGGACGGCGCCGAGGAGCAGGGCGCCAAGAAGGCGCTCGCTCGGGCGCATCGGCCGCTCGAGTTTCGGGTTGGGCCGCTCACGATCTACACCGTCGGCGATGCGTCCGAGGGCGACATGCATGCGGTGATTCGCGCCGAGGAGATCGTGTTGTCCCGCGAACCGAGTCCCACGTCCGCGAGGAACCACTTTGGCGGCACGATCCGCGAAATCGCGACGACCGGCGCGCTCACGCTCGTCACGGTGGACATCGGCGGCATTGCGCTCGTGGCGTCGCTCACGACGCGATCGGCGGAAGAGTTAGCACTGGCGCGCGGCGTGCGGGTCTACGCGTCGTTCAAGGCCATGGCCGTGCATCTCTGTTGATCGAAGGGCGCCGAGCGAGACCGGGCACGTTCGACGCCTAACGATCCCGCGTGTTGTGCACGAGATACCAGATCGTCGCCAGGTGATGATCATCGTGCTCGGCGATGAACGTGAGATGGTCGACGAGACGCATCGGCCGGCCGAGCCGCGGGTGCACGAGGCCGCGCTCGAACACCGCTGCGTCGAGTGCTTCAACGTCGCTCAATAGCTGCCCGCGTGCCGATCGAAACTCGGCGAGAATGCTCGACGCGTCGCGATCGTTGTGTCGCGCATCGAACGTCGCACGGTTGGTCAAATCCGCCGGCGTGAGCGCGGGCCGGCCGAGCACGAAATCCTGGACGCGGGCGCGCCAGAGCGGCTCGAGGTCCACCAAATGGCCAGCGTGCTCCTGCGCGGACCAGTGCGACGGATCCGGACGGCGAGTCAGTAGCGCGTGTTGCCCGTGCAGCAGCTCATCGAGTCGCGCCGGCGTGCCTCGCAGACGGCTGCAGACGTTCGGGAGCTGCTCGATGCGAGCGTCCAGCTCGAAGCGGCGCTCGAACCATGGAGTCGGTCGTGTCATGCGTCCCATGTGCGGACTACCGCGGCACGAGGTGCAGGCTAACGACGCCTGAGCGGAATGTCGTCGCGTCGAGCAATTTCAGCTCCTTGCGTTCGGTGAGTTTCCCCAGCAGCGGCACGCCATGCCCAAGGATGTTCGGATGCACCCACAGGCGGTATTCATCGATCAGGCCTAACTCGCCGAACGCCGCCGCGATGCGCGATCCGCCCGCGATGACGATGTCGCGTCCAGCGGTCTCCTTCATTCGGGCGACGTCCTCCGCGATCGATCCGGTCACGAGGCGCGCATTGCGCCACGAGACTGCGTCGAGCGTACGAGCATACACGACCTTCTGGATGTCATCGAGGTATCGTGCAAAGCGCTGCTCGAAGGCCGAGCTCTTGGGATCAGTTGCTAACGGTGGCCAGGCCCGCTGCCACACCTCGAAAGTTACGCGGCCGAACACGAACGTGTCGACCGTCTCCAGTTGGCGCCACACGTCGTCGTGCATCTCGCCGTAATCTTCCGGGCGCGCGTTGGACGGAGTCCAGCCGTCGGCACCGAATCCATCGAGGCTCATGCCCATCAACAGGACCATGCGTCTCGAACCCTCCCTGTACTGTCGCGTCTGTTCAGTCATGATCGTGCTCCCCGGTGTGTGAACGCCTGAGCCATGGGTAGCCGGCTCCCACTCATGCGTCGAACGAGCCGCCTCGAAATCGACAGACGCCTGAATCGCATTCGGCCGGATCGCGCGCCGACCAGTTGCATCGCGACGCGCGGGGCTCGATTGTGAAGATGGGCGCATGTGCGCGGTCGACGTCGCAGCATGCCTCGCGGTACGCGTTCCATCGTCGATGCCTTACGGAGCACACCATGCGGTTTCGGCCCAACGCCATCGCGAGTCGTGTATCGATTCCGCTGTCGCTTCTCGCAGCGGTCGGCTCGTGCGCGGCCATGCCATTCGCCGCGCGCACGTCCGTACCGCCGCGCGCCACTCCGGTTGCGGAGTCCTTCGATGTGGGGATGATGCACGTCGAGCGCTTCGGGACGCGCGGGCGCCAGTCCATCGTGTTCATCCCGGCGCTCTTCTGCGGTTCGTGGCAGTGGAATCGCGAAATCGATTCGCTCGCGAAGCGCTACGATGTGTATGCGGTCACGCTTCCAGGATTCGACGGCCGGCCGTTCGCCGCGGCGGGCGACACGACGCCGCCTAACCTCATGCAGCATGCCGCCGACGATCTCTCGCGGTTGATCCGCGAACGCCATCTCGCACACCCGATCGTGGTTGGCCACAGCCTCGGCGGCACGCTCGCGGTGCTGTTTGGTGCGACGCACGCAGACCAACCCGGCGCGATCATCGCGGTTGAAGGCGGGTACCCTGCCGCTCAGACGGCGGCCGAACGCGCCACGCGCGTGGAGGCGAGCGCTGCGCCGTACGACAGCGCGACGCCGTCGACGCTCGGGAGCGTTTTGCGCGCGCGCATGCTGCGCTACGTGATCACGAGTCCGACCGACATCGACTCGGTGGAGAAGTACGCATCGCGCAGCGATCCCGCGGCGATCGCGGGCTGGATGCGTGCGGCGCTGTCGCTCGACCTCACGGATCAACTGCCGGCGATCACGGCGCCGTTGCTCGAGATCGTGCCGTTCGATTCGACCATTGATCCGTATCAAGGATTCGCGAGCCGCGCGGCCAAAGCGGAAGCGTACACGACGTGGCTGGCGCACGCGCCGCACGGATCGCTGCGCATGGTCGCGCCATCACGCCACTTCGTGATGTTCGACCAGCCGGGTCAGTTCGACGACCTGCTCCTGACCGCGATCCGGCAACGTACGGCGCAGCTCTCGCCTAACAGTTAGGCGCGGCTGCGGCACAACGCGCGATGCACGACGAGCGTCCGCAACTCGATCCGGTGGTCGGCGCGTACTATGAACGCGTCCCGGAGGAATCGCGCCTCGAAATCGGCGCCTTCCGCCTCGAGGAAGCTCGAACGCGTGAACTGGTCGTGCGGCATGCGCCGCCACCGCCGGCGCGCGCGCTCGACGTCGGCGGCGCGGCCGGCGCCTACGCCTTCTGGCTTGCGGAGCTGGGCTACGACGTGTCGCTGATCGATGCCGCGCCGCGGCTCGTCTCGATTGCACGGTCGCGCAACGAGCAGGCAACGCGCCGGTTGGCGTCGTGCATGGTCGGCGACGCGCGCGCGCTCGACGAACCCGCCGAGTCGGCGGACATGGTGCTGTTGCTTGGGCCGCTGTACCACTTGGTCGACGCGCGCGAACGCCGGCGCGCGCTGCTCGAGGCCGCTCGCGTGTTGCGGGCGGGCGGCGTGCTGATCGCCGCCGGCATTTCGCGTTGGGCATCGGCGCTGGATGGCTTGAGTCGTAACGCACTGAGCGATCACGTGTTCGCACGCATCGTGGAGCGCGACCTGATCGACGGGCAACATCGCAATCCGACGGACCGCGCTGAATACTTCACCACCGCGTATTTCCACCGGCCGGAGGAATTGCGCGATGAGGTCGGCACTGCCGGCCTAACGGTCGAGGAGTTGTACGGCGTCGAAGGCCCGGGGTGGATGCTGCCTGATTTCATGGAGCGATGGACCGACGAGCGGGGACGTGAAGATCTCCTCCGCGTCGCTCGCATCTGTGAGTCGGAGCCGGCGATGATCGGCTGCAGCGCGCATCTGTTGGTGGTCGCCCGCAAGCCACGAGGCAGCGCGTGATACACGTCGATTCGTCAGGGGTGCAGTACACAACGGTGTTCGACGTCGCGCGCCAGGGATTCGTCGTGTGGGACACACCGTTGCAGGTCGGCTTGGCGCTGACGGCGGTCGGGGCGGTCATGTTCTCGTACTACACGCTCCGTCCTAACGCGTCGCACGCGGACCGGAACCGCCCGATCGCGGTCACTTACCTGATCTTCGCCGTTTTTTGGACGTTGCTCGCGGTCGGCGGAACCTACCACAACTACCGACTCGTCCGCGATGCGCTTGTCGACGGAAAGTTCATACTGGTCGAGGGCGTCGTTAGTAATTTCAAGCCTCAGCCACCCGAGGGTCACGTCGACGAGCAGTTCGATGTCGGAACACATCACTACGGTTTCTCGGATTACTTCATAATCCCCGGTTATCACACCTCGCGCTCACACGGTGGTGCCTTTCGAGAAGGACTCCGAGTCCGCATAGCGGATGTCAACGGCGAGATCGCTCGGCTAGAAATCGCCGACGAGTCGAGTTCCACGCGGACCCCGTGAACGATCCCATCGCCACCCCCTGAGTCACGACATCGTGATTACCGCCGCCGGCGTCATCCTCGTCAGCTGGGCCGTGTTGCTGCTCGTGTGGCTCGGCCTTTCGTTCTTCGTCAAACGTGATGTGCGAGGCGGCCGATCTGCGCGAGCCTACCAGGCGCGAATTGTCGCCCTGGCGGTCCTCCTGATCGTCGTGACTCGCTCGTCCTCTCGCCGCCACTCGGGCGTGAATTTCTTCTCGAACCGGCTGGCGCTGTTCATGCCGTCCCGGGAGCTCGTGTGGCTGGGCGCAGGACTTAGCGCAATCGGCGTCGCCGTCGCGATCTGGGCTCGGCTCTACATCGGCCGCAACTGGAGTCCGCGGCCCGCGATGAAGGAAGGGCACGAGCTCGTGACAAGCGGACCCTATGCCTTTGTCCGCCACCCCATCTACTCCGGCATCATCCTCGCCGCGTTAGGCACCGCGTTGACGGGCACAGTCTTCGGCGCTATCGTCTTCGTCGC
>DASVAC010000072.1:0-6641 GCA_036376535.1 Gemmatimonadaceae bacterium
GTCCTTGCTGCCGCAGCCGAGCGATCCGCTCTGATCCGTTGTTTTCGCGTTTATCCGTTTCAACATGAGCGTAGACGGCCTCCATGCGGCTCAACCCAAAACCGCCAGGAAAGCTTCTACGCTCGGGTTGAAACGGATAAAGGCGAAAACAACGGATCAGAGCGGATCGCTCGGCTGCGGCAGCAAGGACGACGCAGCGTGGAAAGCACTGTGATTTTTTGTTGAACTGCGTGAGTAGCGGCGCGCGCGCTGTTTGGTCAGTGGCGCCGGGTGATCTTGTCGACCCAGCGCAGGAGGAACGCGACGACCATGAACGCGATGCCCACGACCATCAGGCTGTTGCGGCCCGTGCGCGCGCCGTAGCCCCAGATGGCCAGGGCCACGAGGACCAGCACCACCTTGAGCAGGTCGATGGGTCTCACGGCGCGCGTCCCTCCCTGCCCTTCGCTTTCGCATCGAGGAAGCGGCGGACGCCGTCCGTGAACTCGGCGGTGCCGCGCGCGTCGACGTTGACCTTCGCGCCTAACGCAATGCCGTCGCGGAAGGATGGGCCGTCGAGGTCGTAGAACAGGCGCTTGGTGAACGCGACGGCGCCGGGCGGCGACGCAGCGAGCGCGCGCACCACCTCCTCCGCCGCGGTGTCGAGCGCGCCGGCGGGCACGACGCGAGAAATCAGACCCACGTCGAGGGCTTCGCGTGCCGAGAGGACGCGGCCCGTCGCCACCAGGTCGAAGGCCTGCTTTTCGCCCACTGCGCGGCGGAGCATCGTCATCACCATCGCCGGCGCGAAGCCGACCTTCACTTCGGGATAGCCGAAGCGCGCGTCTTCATCCGCGAGCACGATGTCGCACGCCGTGGCGAGGCCCGCGCCGCCGGCGAGGGCGCGCCCCCGCACCGCGGCCACGACCGGTACCCGCAGCTCCCGCATCGCGATGAAGACGTTGCCTAACGCCATCGCGTCGTCGTGCTGCGTCGGCGCGTCCGCGTCGACGAGGGCGGACAGCGCCGCGAGGTCGGCGCCGGCGCAGAAGTCGGGTCCATCGGCGGCAAGCAGCACGACGCGCACGGATGCGTCGGCCGCGTGGCGGGCAAAGGCCTGGTGCAACTCGTCCGCGGCCGCGCGGTCGAGCGCGTTTTTCTTCTCGGGGCGGGCCAGCGTGATGCGTCCCACGCCCTCCGCGGCCGCGACGCGGACCCGGTTCACCTCAGGCGCCCGGCAGGCCGAGCTGTCGCGCCTCGGCGTCGGGCACGTCGAGCTCGAGGCGCAGCAACGCGGTGGAGAACACCTTGCCCTGTGCGTCGGTCTTGAGCGACAGCGTGCCGCCGCCGCCTAACGCACCGTGCAGCAGGAAGTTGAGGGCGCCGAGGTTGGGCAGCTCGTAGCGGTCCACGCCGCCCGTGATGGCGCCGGCGAAATGGCGCGCCACGCGATCGCGCGTGAGCTCGCGCGCGAGGAGCGGATACCACCGCGGCTCGAGCGCAATGACGCCGACGTTCGCGGTGTCGCCCTTGTCGCCCGAGCGGGCGTGCGCAACGTCCACCAGGCGGATCTTCATGGCTCGTCCATCGTGACGACCGGCGTGACGACGCGCTTGTCCACCAGCGCCGGCCAGTAGGCTACTACCTCTTCGACTTTCGGGCGCCCGCCGGCGAATCCCGTGACGCTCGGCGGACCGTTCAGGACTAACGGAGCAATCTCGCGCGTGAACCGTTCGACGGCTTTGCGGTCCGGACCGCGGACGCCGATGCGCAACTGCACCTCGGGGACATCGCCCACCTGGCCGGCGAGCGGGCCGTGCGTGGCCGACGCGCCGAGGAATTCGGTGTGGATGGTTTCGAACGTGAGACCGAGCCGGTCGAGCCGTTCGCGCAGCACGCGATCGGCCAGTCGCGCCTTCTCGAGCGCGTCGGGCCAGGCGTAGACGAGCGTGCCTAACGCCTTGAAACCGGCGCGGTAGGCGATCGAGACCTTGAGCTTGTCGGTCGGCGGCCGCCCTGTGATGCCGAACACGCGCACGCGATTCGGGCCGGCGTTCTCGAGGTGGATCGTCGTGAAATCCGCGATCACGTCCGGCGTGATGTAGGCGTGCGGGTCCCCCATCTCGTACACCAGCTGCTCGCTCACGCTGTGCACGTCGATGCGTCCGCCCGTGTCCGGATGCTTGTAGATCACGAACGTGCCGTCCTCGTGCCCTTCGACGATCGGATATCCGACGTTGGCCAGATCGGGGATCGTGCGCCAGTCGTAGAGGCAGTTGCCGCCCGAGCACTGTGCGCCACACTCGATGATGTGGCCGGCGACGATGCCCGCCGCGAGCTTGTCCCAGTCATCGAGGCGCCACCCGAACTCGCGCAGTAAGGGCGCCATCGTGAGCGCGGTGTCCGTCGAGCGTCCCGTGACGACGACGTTGGCGCCGCGCGTGAGCGCTTCGACGATGGGCGGCGCACCGAGGTACGCGTTGGCGGAGAGCACGCGGTCGCGAATCGTCGAGAGCGGCTCGCCCGTCTCCATGTTGGCCAGCGCGTGGCCCTCGGCCAGGAGCGCGTCGATGCGCGGCAGCAAGTCATCGCCGGTGACGACGCCGATGCGAACGTTAGGCGACACGCCCGCCGTGCGCGCGGCCTGGCGCACCGCCGCCGCGCAGGCCGCCGGATTCACGCCGCCGGCGTTGGCCACCACGCGCACGCCGCGTTCGGCGACGGCCGGGAACACGCTCTCCATCGCGCCGATGAAGTCGCGCGCGTAGCCTAACGATGGATCGCGCTCCTTCTGCTTCTGGAGGATCGACATCGTAACCTCGGCCAGATAGTCGAGCATCAAGTAGTCGACCGGTCCTCCCTCGACTTGGCGGCGTGGCGCTTCGAGCCAGTCGCCCCAGAATCCCTGGCCGCTCGCGACGCGCACGATGCGGGTCATGCCTGTTCTCCCAGGTGCGGCGGCAGCACGAATGCGCCGAGATGCGGGCCGGGATTGTTGAGCGCGCTGCGGAGCGCCAGCGCGAGCACGTCGCGCGTTTCCTCGGGATAGATCACGGCATCCACATAGCCGCGCGCCGCGGCGAAGCGCGCATCGAGTTGATGCTCGTAGTCGGCGCGCATGGCGTCGACCGCCGCGGCCAACTCGGGATCCGCCTCCTTCTTGCCACGGCGCGCCACGTCGAGCGCCGGGCCATGCACCGCCTGCACCGCCGATTCGCCTTCCATCACACCCATCCGCCCCGTGGGCCACGTGAAGATGAAATCCGGATCGAACCCCTGCCCCGCCATGGCGTAGTACCCAGCGCCCGACGCGTGATTCACCGTTAGGACGAGCTTGGGCACCGTCGCCGTCGCCATCGCTTCGACGAACTGCGCGCCCGCGCGGATGATGCCGCCGTGCTCGGCCTCCGGTCCGACCATGAAGCCGGACACGTCCTGCACGAACAACAGCGGGATGCGTTCGCGGTCGCAGCGGTCGATGTAGTACGCGACTTTTTCGGCGCTCTCGGTGTAGATGATGCCGCCGAAGCGCGGCCGCTCGCCCTGGCGGCCCTTGATCAATCCGCGATGGTTGGCGATGACGCCGACCGGCATGCCCTCGATGGCCGCGTCGCCGCAGATCATTTCGCGCGCGCGGTCGCTCTGGAATTCATCGAGCTCGCCGCGGTCGACGATGGCGCGCAGGAGATGGTGCATCTCGTACGCCATGCGGTGGTCGGCCGGCAGCAGCTCGTACAGCGATTCCGACGGCGCCGCCGCGGGCGCGCCGCCGTCGCACGGCTGCCTAACGGGCCGCGGCAGCCGCGACACGAGAGCGCGCAGCTTCTCCACGCAGCGCTCGTCGTTCTTGACCACGTAGTGCGCCACGCCCGAGATCTCCGTGTGCGTGTGCGCCCCGCCTAACGACTCGGCGTCCACCACCTGGCCCGTGGCGCCCTTGACCAGGTTCGGCCCGCCCAACCCCATGAACGAGGTGCCCTCGACCATGAGGATCACATCCGACAGCGCCGGAAGATACGCGCCGCCGGCGATGCACGGTCCCATGACCGCCGCTAACTGCGGGATCCGCAGGTAGCGCCGCATCACGGAGTTGTAGTAGAAGATCCGGCTCGCGCCGTACTGCCCGGGGAACACGCCGCCCTGATACGGCAAATTCACGCCGGCGGAGTCGACGAGATAGATGATCGGGATGCGGCACCGCATCGCGATCTCTTGCGCGCGCAGAATTTTGCGGATGGTTTCCGGCCACCACGATCCCGCTTTCACCGTGGCGTCGTTGGCCACGATCACCACTTCGCGGCCGTCGACGATGCCGACGCCCGTCACGACGCCGGCGCCCGGCGCCTGGCCGTCGTACTGGTCGTACGCGACGAGCAGGCCCACCTCGAGGAAGCGCGCGCCCGGATCACAGAGCAGCGCGATGCGCTCGCGCGCCGTGAGCTTCCCCTGCCGGTGCTGGCGCTCGATCTTGTCCGAGCCTCCGCCTAACCGAAGCCGCTCCTCGAGCGCGCGCAAGTCGGTGGATAACTCGCGCAGTCGTGGCGTCGCGCTCACGCTTCCTGCTGCTCGCGCTCGGCGAACCACTCCTTGATGTAGTCCACGAGCGCGGTTGTCGGCGTGCCCGGCCCGAAGAGCCTGCCTAAGCCCTGCTCGCGCAGCGCTTCGATGTCTTCCTTGGGGATGATCCCGCCGCCCGTGATGAGGATGTCGTCGCGTCCGGCCTTCCGGAGCAGTTCGCGCACGCGCGGGAAGAGCGTCATGTGCGCACCGCTCAGAATCGACAACCCGACCACGTCCACGTCCTCCTGCACCGCGGCGCTGGCGATCATCTCCGGCGTCTGGTGCAGGCCCGTGTAGATCACTTCCATGCCCGAATCACGAAGCGCCGCGGCCACCACCTTGGCGCCGCGGTCGTGACCATCGAGACCGGGTTTGGCTATGAGCACCCGAATGGGTCGCATTCGATACAATCGTCCGCTGAGAACGGAAATTCGACGAAATTCCGAGCCGCTTTCGGCTGCGTAATTCTATCGACGTCCCATGGGAGCGCCAAGTCGTTTCGAGGCCTTCCGATGCAGCCACGCCGCGGACTCTACACTGCCGAGAGCCCGCGGCGCGGCGTCGTTCGGTGGACGACGAGCGTGTTACGGATGCTTCGTCGTGTCCGGCGTCACCGTTTTCTTGGGACCGGTCTTCGGGGCCGGGTTGTGCGTTGTCGGCGTCGTGGTGGTCGTCGTCGTCGCCGGTGCAGTGGTCGTTGTCGGTTGCGTGACCGGCGCCTTGGTCCCCGGCCGGACGCCACCAGCCTTCATGGCCACAGGGTTGGCGCTCGTCCCCGTCGTGGCGGGCGTCGCAGCCGTCGTCGCAGGAGCCGTCGTGGCGGTCGACGCGCTGCCGGCAGGTGCCGCCGTCGCCCCAGTCGCCGGAGTCGCCACGCTGCCGGCTGCCGATTGCGTGACCGTACCGCCAGCCGCGCCGCACGGGATGGCCGCGGGCTTGTTTGGCTGCGATTTCTTCTTGCTGAAGATCGACGCGATGCTCTGCACGGCAGTCGTCGCCTGGGCAACCGTCGACGCGCCCTGCTGCGCCGCACCCTGCACCGCCTCCGAGCCCGTCGCGTTCGCTACGGCCGTCGCCGTGCCCGCCGCGCCGCCGTTGTTGCAGGGCTGACCACCAGCTGCCGCGCCGGCGCCGGCACCCATCCCGCCCGCGGCGCCGCCGCCCATCGCCACCTGTCCGCTCGACGAGATGCCGTTGGCCAGACCCTGGAAGTGCAGCGGGAACTCGCCGCCTAACGAATGCTGGCCGCCCTCGTACGAGTTGATTTCGTCGATCGCGAGATCGAACGCGAAATTAAATCCATAGATCTGCGTGCCCGGGTACCACGCGAGCTCGAACTGCGCGTCGCCGCTGCCGCCTCCGTCGAGCGTGAACTTGGGATCGAAGGTGCCGCCGTACACCTGGCCCATCCCGCGGACGCCGTTCGCGCCCCACACCACGTAGCGATTTCCTTTGTCATCGATGATCGTGCCCGAGTTCTGCACGTAGCCCAAGACAAGAGACTTGGGTGTCTTGTTCACGAAGTGCATCACGACGTCGATCATCTTGTATCCGCGGAAGTCGCTCGTGCGGAAGTTCGTGATCACCGCGGCGAAATCGTTCGTCTCGGTGCAATACGCGGTGTTGCCGCACACGGTCGGCGCCTGGGCCGGCGCGGCCGCAGCGGCAGCCTGAGATGCCGCGGGCTGCGCTGGGGGTGCCCCTTGAGCGTTCAGTGCTTGCGCGGTGACGACGGCGGCGACGGCCGCCCACCGCGTGATCCCGGTGACTCGCATGGTCCTTCCTCCTGTGGCGATCGGTTGACGGCCTTGCCCGCTGCACAGTGCGCAGGGGAGGACCGAAAACCGTCACCCAACGGGGAAACGGGAAGCGCTCGCTGGCGCTCGCTTGGGGAAGCGCTTCGCTGGGGGAAGCGGCGGCGACGCCGCCTGAGGGAATGGAACAACATCAATGGTCTGCGCGACGAGGGCGCCGTGGGCCTGTCCGAATTTTTGTGTGCGAGGCGGTTTCAAGTGACCCGGGCGTCACTCGACGCTCGGGGTGAAGCGTTCGCCGAACAGGACGACGAAGTGGGGCATCGCGCCGATCCATTCCCGGGACAT
>DASVAC010000073.1:0-17885 GCA_036376535.1 Gemmatimonadaceae bacterium
TCGCGCAGCTCCTCGCGTGGCACGGCGCACGCACGCCCATGGCGGCGGCGTGACCGAAACGACGACGCCGCCGACGCCGCTCGAGGCGCCGGTGCCCGCCACCGCGCGGCCCGTCTCGGTCGTCCTCGACGGCTTGAGCAAACGGTTTCCGGTGCGGCGCGGTTGGATGCAGATGATGCGGCATCCGTGGCGCGTGTCGTACACGCCGGTGCTGCAGAACGTGAGCGCCGAGGTGTACGAGGGCGAATTCTTCGGCCTGCTCGGGCCTAACGGAGCCGGCAAGACGACGCTGTTCAAGATCCTGGCGACGCTGGTGCTGCCCGATGCCGGGACGGCGAGCATTGCGGGATTCGACATCATCCAACATGCGCCCGGCGTGCGGCGGGTGCTCGCACCGGTGATCGCCGACGAGCGCAGCCTGTACTGGCGGCTCACGGCCCGCGAGAACCTCGAGCTGTACGGTGTGCTGCAGGGCCTCGACCGGCGCGCCGCGCGCGACCGCGCGGACGAGCTGCTGCGCGTCGTTGGACTCGACGATACCGGCATCAAGATCGTCGCATCGTTCTCATCGGGCATGAAGCAGCGGTTGCTCATCGCGCGTGCGCTGATCGGCGGCCCGCGCGTGCTGCTGCTGGACGAACCGACGCGCAGTCTGGACCCGATTTCGGCGCGGCAGTTTCGCGCGTTTCTGCGCGAGGAGATTTCCGGTCGCCAGAAGTGCACGGTGCTGCTCGCCACGCACAACACGGAAGAAGCGCTCGAGCTGTGCGACCGTGTGGCCGTGCTCGATCACGGGCGCATGTTGGCGACCGGCACCGCGGCGCGTCTCGCCCGCGAGAACGGCGATGAGCGGTATCGCCTGTGGACGCGCGAGCCGAAGCAACCGGGGATCGCGGCGCTCATGGAGCGCGGCGTGGCCCGCGACATCGAGGTGCGCGGCGTGGATGATGACGGCTGGTCCATTCTCGAGATGGAGATTCCCGGCGGGCCCGACCGCGCCGCGCAGGTGCTGGCCTTCCTCACCGAGCAGAACATCCCCATCTCGCGCTTCGAGCGCGTCACGCTGTCGCTGGCCGATCTGATCCAGCGCATCGTGGAGCGACAGGGTCGCCCGGAGGCCGCCGATGCGTGAGTGTTGGGCATTGATCGTCGCCAGCTGGAAGACCGCGCTGAGCTATCGTCTGTCGATGGCGTTCTCGCTGGTATCGCTCGTCGTCGGCATCGTGCCCGTGTACTTTGTCGCACGGGCGTTGCAGACGACGATGGCGAAGTCGATCGAGCTGCAGGGCGGCCAGTACTTTGCCTTCCTCCTCATCGGCATGATCGCGCTCACGTTCATCATGACGGCCGTGAACGCGATACCGGGCGTGGTGACGAGCGGTATTTCGACGGGGACACTCGAGGCGCTGCTCAGCACGCGCGCATCGCTGCCCGAGCTGGTTTCCGGGCTCATCGGCTACAGTTTCGTGTGGACGAGCGTGCGCAGCGTCGTGATGCTGGCAGCCGGACTTGCGTTAGGCATGCAGCTGGTGTGGAGCTCGTTGCTGCCATCGCTGTTCATCATGGCGCTGATCGTACTGGCGTACATGCCGTTCGGCATCTTCTCGGCGGCGCTCCAGCTGGCGTTCCGCACGGCCGGCCCGCTGCCCTCGGCGGTCCTCGTGGCTTCCAGTTTTCTGGGCGGCGTGTACTATCCCACGCAGGTGATGCCGTCGTGGTTGCCGCGCTTGTCGGACGCCATTCCGCTCACGTACGGCCTGCGCGCCCTGCGCATGACGTTGCTGGAGGGGATTCCGTTCCGGAACGTGATTCCCGATGTTGCGACCTTGTTCGGCTTCGTCCTGTTGCTCACCGCACTCAGTCTGTTCGCGCTCACCGAGGCGTTGCACTACGCTCGTCGCAGCGGAACGCTTGCCCAGTATTGACGAACTCGCGCTCGTGACGAACGCGCCGCGCGGAGGTGCGTTGTCCCCCGAAGCCAGATTGCTCCTGCTGAGCGCCGGCGGTCCGGAAAACGACGGCCGGTTGCGCGAGCTGTTGGCCGGTCCGTTGGACTGGGATCGGCTGTGCGCGCTGGCCACGCGCGAGCGCGCGGAGCCGGTGCTGTACGAGCGCCTGCGATCGGTCTCGCCGAGGCGCGGCGTGCTGCCGGCCGGCGCGGCGCCGCTCGAGCGCCTCGCGCGCGTGTCGCAGTTCCGCATGATGCATCTGGAGCAGCGGTTGGGCGAGTCGCTCGCGGCGCTGGCGCGCGAGCGGGTCGACGCGATGCTGCTCAAGGGCGCCGCGTTGGCGCTCACCGTGTACGGCTCGTTCGTTAGGCGGCCGATGTCGGATCTGGATGTGCTGCTGCGCGGCGGCGGCGCGGTGGCCGGCCGCGCGCGGGCGACGCTCCTCGCGTCCGGCTGGGTGACCACCGAGCTGGAGCAGTTGCACGAGTTTTTCGAGGGGCACCAGCACCTGCCGGCGCTCGAGGATGCGCGGGGCACGGGCGTGCAGCTCGAGCTGCACACGGCGTTGTTCTTCGCGGGGCATCCGTTCCGTCTGTCGCCCGAAGACATCTGGTCGCGCGCCACGCCCATCATCGCGTTCGGCCAGCGGACGAGCGTGCCTTCAGTGCACGACCAACTGCTGCACTTGTGTCTCCACTTCGCGTGGTCGCACATGATGGCGACCGGCGCATGGCGCGCGTTCCGGGACCTGCACACGTTGATCGGCACGGGCGACATCGCATGGGATGATTTCGTCTCGCTCGCGACGTCGAGTCGCGGCGGCAGCTGCTGCTACTGGACGTTCCGGTTGGCGCATCGCTTGTCCGCCGTGCCCGTTCCCGCGTCCGTATTGGAGGCGCTCAAGCCGCCGGTTCCCGAGTTCGCGCTCCAGCGATTGGAGCGACACTTCGCGGCGAATCTTTTTCCGACCGAGTCGGTATGCCCGTCGGTGGCGATGGCGTACACGATGTGGCGTGTGGGCGTGCGTCCCAAGTGGAGCGGGCACGGGACCGTCCGTCCGTGGGACCGGACTGATGATCTGTTGTTCGACGAGACGACGCGCATGTCGGGTCCGCGCCGGTTGGCGGAGCACATGAGGAATGCGCGCGGGTGGGCGAGATACGCGCGCGCGGTGCTCAGGGGATAGGAGAGAGCCAGGGAAGCGCTCGCTGGCGCTCTCTTGGGGAAACGCTAACGCTTAGGGACGTGGGGAAGCGGCGGGCTACGCGCGCCTTGGGGTGAGGAAGAACATCAACCTCCTCGCCCGGAGAGTGCAGCGCGGTGATGCGCGCCCAGTACTCAATCTGCGGGGACCATCGATGTTGTTCCACACCCCAAGGCGTGCGTAGCCCGCCGCTTCCCTCATTCCCCAAGCGAAGCGCTTCCCCAAGCGAGCGCCAGCGAGCGCTTCCCGAGGTTTCACGGTGTCGTCGTTTCCGGTTTGCCGTTGGCGTCGAGGAACGTCAGGTCGCCTAACGCAAGCTGGCGCACGCCGGCCTCGATCTTCGCACGGTCGCCCACCACTACCCAAATCTCGTGATCGGGTTGGATGAACGCCGACACCGCGTTGGCGATATCCTGCGGCGTGAGCGCACGGATCCGCGACTCGTACGTTTGGTAATAGTTGTCGGGCAGACCGTACGTTGCAATTTCGGACAGTGCGCCGCGGACGGCGCCGCCGGTTTCCCACCGCCCCGCGAGCGTGAGCGTCTGGCGATCCTTGGCCCCCTGGACCTCGGCGGCGCTCAGCGGACGCGAGCCCGCGATGTCGTGCAGCTCCTTCACCAACTCGCCTAACGACTCCTTGGTCTTGTCGGTCTGCACCGGCGCGTAGATGAACCACGGGCGCTGGCCGCGCGCGTCCTGCGCGAACGCGAACGAGCCGTACGACCAGTGCTTGTCCTCGCGCAGGTTCATGTTGATGCGCGAGCTGAACGAGCCTCCGAAGGCGTCGTTCAGCGTTTCGAACGCGAGCTCGTCGGGATTCGCCGTCGGCGCGATCAGCGAGCCGCCGATGATGATCGACTGCTCGGCGCCGGGGCGGTCCAGAATGTACACCTTCGGCTTGGCGGGACCGGCCACCGTCGCGATGTTCTCGGCGGGAATGTCGCCGGGTGTCCATTCCTTGAACGCGCGCTCGAGCTTCGGCGTGAGCTCGGCCATGGTGATGTCGCCCACCACCACCAGCGTGGCGTGGTTAGGCTTGAACCAGGTGCGGGCGAACGTGGCGAGATCGTCGCGCGTCATCGCGCGCACGGATTCCTCCGTCCCGCTGCCGGTGAGCGGCTGCGAATACGCGTGGCCCGGTCCGTAGAGGAGCGCAGGCACCACGCGCAGCGCGAGACCAGTCGGCTCGACTTTCTCCTGCTGGATGTTGGCGAGCGTCGCTTGCTTCTCGCGCGCGAGGTCGCTCGCCGGGAATGCGGGGTGGAGAATCACATCCGAGTAGAGCGACAACGCCGGGTCGAGCTTGTCGCGCAGGACGGAGAGCGACACGGTCGCCACGTCGAGGCCCGCCTGCGCGTTGAGGTCGGCGCCGAGTGAGGCGAGGGCGTCGCTGATTTGTAGGGCGGAGCGCGTGCTCGTGCCCTCGTCGAGCATCCGCATGGTCATCGACGACACGCCCGGTGCGTTAGGCTTGTCGGCGGAGAAGCCCGCGTCGAGGAGCATCGACATCCGCACCAGCGGGATGGTCGTGCGGTGCGACAGGACCACCTTGAGTCCATTGGACAGCGTCGCGTGCTCGGCCGGGGGAAGCGGGGCGTCCGGCGGCGTGCCCACGGCGGGGAACGTCTTGCGATCGACGCCGCCGCTGGCGGCCGCGAAGTCGGGGAACGGGACGACGTCGAGCACGTACACGCCGTCGCTCAACCAGCGTTGGGCGGCGTTGCGCAGGTCGGCGATGGTCGCGCGCTGCACCCGATCGAAGTCCACCTTGTACTGCTCGGGGTTGCCGGTGAAGGTCTGGCCGCGCGCGAGGATGTCGGACGTCCCGCCGAAACCGCCGATGCGCTCGATGCGCCGCACGAAATCGGCGCGATATTCGGTTTTCACTTCCGCGAGCTCGGCGGCCGTTGGGCCGTTGCGGATGAACGCCGCCACCTCCTCGTTCGCCGCGCGCTCCACGTCGCCGAGCTTCCCGTTAGGCTGAGCCGTCGCAATGATGTTGAACTGGCCGGCGATTTCGCGCGCATCCACGTATGCAAATGCATCGGTCGCGATGCGGTCACGGTAGACGAGGCGCTTGTACAGTCGCGACGACTTTCCGGAGCCGAGGATGTCGGCGACGAGCCCAAGGTATGTCGCGTCCGCGGAGCCGTACTCGGGGACGTTCCACACCTGGTACAACCGCGCCTGCGGGACGCGGTCCTGCATGATCTGCCGGTGCACGCCCGTCATCTTCGCGATCCACGTGCTCTGCTTGGTGATCGGCGGACCGGGCGGGATGTCGCCGAAGTACTGTTCCACTTTCTGGCGCGCGGCCTCGACCGTGATGTCGCCGGCGATGGAGAGCGTGACGTTGGCGGGGCCGTAGTACGTGCGGAACCAGTTTTTCACATCCTCGAGCGATGCGGCGTCGAGGTCGTCCATCGAGCCGATCACCGAGTGGGAGTAGGGATGCCCGGCCGGGTACGTGTTCTCGGGAATGATGACGTCGGTCTTTCCGTAGGGTTCGTTCTCACCCTGCCGCTTCTCGTTCTGCACCACGCCGCGCTGCAACGTCAGGCGCGCCGAGTCGATCGCGCCTAACAAATGGCCCATGCGATCCGATTCGAGGAACAGCGTGCGGTCGAGCGCGGTCACGGGCACGGTCTCGAAGTAGTTGGTGCGGTCCTCGTTGGTCGTGCCGTTGAGGTCCGTGGCGCCTAACGCTTCGGCGGCGGGGATGTAGCGGTCGTTGTGATTCTCGCTGCCGGCGAACATCAGGTGCTCGAACAGGTGCGCGAAGCCGGTCTTGCCGATCACTTCGTTTTTCGAGCCGACGTGATACCACAGGTTCACGGCGACGATCGGGGCCTTGTGGTCCTCGTGCACCAGCACCGTGAGTCCGTTGCCGAGCACGAACTTCGTGTACGTGATGTCGGGGACGCCCTGTGTGGTCTGCGACGGAGCGGCTGCCGGCGCGGCCAGTTGCTTCGTGGGCGGTTGGTGCTGCGCCGCGGCGATGGCAGGAATGAGGGACAGCGCGGCGGCGACGACTGCTGAACGCATCACGTGCATGGGAACAGCCTCGAAGCGAAGGGAGACACGATTCGGCACCAGCCGCGATCATGGTTTCGCCTGGCGCGTTTCTCAAGGGCGGGCGCGCCCAACGGGCGATTTCTAACGGTTTGCGGACAGATGCGGCGGACCGGTCTCAGGCGGCCCGCGGCGGACTCACTCGCTCAGGCTTTGCGCGGGATGGACGCGCGCCGCGCGCCAGCATGGGATGAGGGCGGCGGCCACGGAGGCGGTGACGAGGAGAGCGGCGACCATCGCCAGCGTGGCGGGATCACCTGCCGGCACGCCGTACAGGACCGCCTCGAGCAGCCGCGCGAACGCCAGCGCACCGCCGGCGCCGATGGCCACGCCGACGGTCGTTAGGCGGACGGCGCCGCCGGCGACGTACGACACGATGTCCCGCCGGCTCGCGCCGAGTGCCATGCGCACGGCGAGCTCGCGGCGCCGCTGCGCGACACCGTAGGCAATCACGCCGTACAGCCCGACGACCGCGATCAGCACGACGATGATGGCGAACGTGTTCACCACGTCGGCGATCAACCAGAAGGGCGAGATGTGCCGCGCCTGCATTTCCCGCATGGTCATCATGTCTCCCACCGCGGCGCGCGGATCGACGCTCGCGACCGCGAGGCGAACGGATTCGCGCATCGCGCCCGGGTCGCCGGCGGTCCATACGTCGAGGTCCATCGCCGTGGACGGCGCCTGCGCGGCGGCGCGGTAGATCTCGTTGCGCAGCGGCTCGTCCAGTCCGCCGTGGTGGACGTCGGCCACGACGCCGACGATGGTCCAGGGCACCGAATCGATGGTAATCGTCCGGCCTAACGGATCGGCGTTGGGCCAGACGTGGGACGCCATGTAATGGTTGATCACCGCGACGCGCTGGGCCGTGGTGTCCGCGCGGTCGCCCGCGGTGATGCCGCGGCCGCTCAGGATCCGGATCCCCATGGCGCGGAAATAGTCGGCGGTGATCCGCTGGTCGTTGGCCGTGAGCGGGCTACCGTTAGGCCGCGGCGGCCGTCCCGGCACCGAGAAGATCGTGCCCCACCAATTGTTGCTCAGTGGTGTCGTGCTCACGACGCCGGCGGCGAGCACGCCGGGCACGCTGCGGAAGCCGGCGTCGAGGCGCGACACGAAATCGCGCGCGCTGCTGTCGCTCGTGCCGCGCGGCAGCGACACTTGCATGGTGAGGACGCGATCGAGGCGGACGCCGGGGTCCCCGTTCACCATGTTGCGCGCGCTGCGGGTGAGGAGGGCCGCCGCGCTCAGCACGATGATCGCGACGCTCACTTCGACGACCACGAGCACCGCGCGCAGCCGAGTTCCGTGCAGGTCGCCGGCGGAGCCGCGTCCGCCGCCCGCGAGGACGGCCGACAGCGGAACGCGCGTCGCACGCAACACGGGCGCGAGCGCGAAGAGCAGCGTCACCGTAATGCAGAGCGCGAGCGTGAACGCCAGGGCGCGGCCGTCCACTCGAACGAACGCCAATCCCGGCGAGTAGCGCGCCATCGCGGGCGGAATGATGCCGGAGGCGGCGTGGATGCCCCACGCGGCGAACCCGACGCCTAACGCAGACCCGGCGAGCGAGACCAGCAGCGCCTCGGTGAGCAGGTGCCGCGCGAGCCGGCCGCGGCGTCCGCCGAGTGCGGCCCGGAGCGCCATCTCGCGCCGCCGCGCCGACGTGCGCGCCAAGGACAGGTTCGCGGCGCTCACGCACGCCGCGAGGAGCACGAGTGCCACCGCGACCGCGAAGATCCGGACGAGGGTGACCGTGTCGTCGTTGTGGAACGCGTTGAGCGGCCGTGGGACGAGGACCCAGCCCGCATCGGACTTGGGCGACTCGCTCGCCATCTGCAGGCTGATGCGCGCGGCTTCCCGTTGGGCTTGAGGCACCGAGGCACCGGCGGCGAGATGCCCGAAGATGTCGAGATAGCGCGACGAGTGGTTGTTCGCGTCCGCGGCCGTCAGCACGAGGGGCGTGTACACATCGACCGCTTCGGGAAACGCGAGGCCCTTCGCCAGCACACCCACCACCCGTCGCGGAGCGCCGTCCAGCATGATGGTCGAGTCGAGCACGCCGCGACTGCCGTTGAATCGGCCGTGCCAGTAGTCGTACGACAGGATGACGACGCCATCGCGACCCGGCGTGCCGGCGTCGCGCGGGAACCCCTTGCCTAACGCAAATGGCGCCGCCGCCAGCGCAAACAGGTTCGGCGTCACGCGGTATCCGTTCACGAGGTCGCTCGGCGCGTCGCCGTGGCCGTTCAGCGACGCGCGCCAGAGCTGCGCCGCGCCGACGGCCGACAGGGTCGTTGCGCGTTCCTCGAGCGCGGTGAACGCAGCAGGCGACGCGTTGTCGCACGTTGGGCATTCGTGCGGCGACCGCTGGACGATCCACACGAGCTCGTCCTCGGGCAGCTGCGGGAACGGCCGGTCGAGCACGTGGTCGCCCAGGCTGAACACGGCGGTCGACGCGCCGATGCCGAAGGCGAGGGTGATCGTGGCCGTGACCGCGTACGCCGGGCTGCGTCGCAGACTCCGGACGCCGTGCCTCAGGTCCTGCGCGAGCTGCTCGATCCAGGTGGGACGCCACACGGCACGAACGTCCTCGGCGACGAAGGTGGCGTTGCCGAAGCGTCGGCGCGCCGCCGCTGCCGCCTCCGCGTTACCGCCCGCGCCGCACCGTGCGACATCCTCGGCCTCGAGCTCGAGGTGATCGGCGATCTCGCGCCGAATCTCGTCGTCGCCGGGCGTCGCCGACGTGCGGAACGGCCAGCGCACCGTCACACCTCCGGCGCCGGCTGCATGACGCGACCAATGGCGCGCACGAGGGCGTCCCACCGCGATTCCTGCGTACGGAGCTGGCGGCGGCCGGCCGCCGTTAGGCGGTAGAACTTGAGCTCGCGCGCGCGGCCGGGCGGCGTCTGCCAGCGCGAGGCGATCCAGCCGTTGCGTTCGAGGCGGTGGAGCGCGGGGTACAGCGAGCCGTGCTCGACGACGAGGACTTCGCGCGTGGTCTGTTGGATGTGCCTGGCGATGCCGTGGCCGTGCGCGGGGCCGAACAGCAGCGTCTTGAGGATGAGCATGTCGAGCGTGCCCTGCAGCAGCTCGAGTTGATCGCGGGACGAGGGCATCGGAAACAGTTAGGGTAGGCCGTCTACCATATCGATAGTAGACAATCTACCATCTGTCAACGACTCGCCGTCGGGGCCGCCTCCCGTTGCGCGAGCGGCCGGTGGGCGACCGTGGCCGTCGCGCCATCGGGCTGGTGATTCTCGTGACCGCGCTGCATTGTCTGCACGTGCACGATGGTCCGCAGGTGACCGCTCACCTCAGCTCGGATGCGAACGACATGAGCTTGTCGAAACGGAGAGGACGTATTGCCGGTATCGGTGCGTTGATCGCGGTGGCCGGTGCGCTGGGCGCGGCCGCGCTCGTCGGGTTCGGACAGCGGGCCGTCCATGCGGCGCCGGTGCGCGGTGCGACCGCGGGCTTGCGGTTCGAGATCACGTTCCCGTCGTCGGCGTCATCAGAGGCGCAAACCGGACACATCATGCTCATCGTCTCCAAGGACACGAGCGAGGAGCCGCGGTTCCAATACCAGGTATACGAGCCCAATGTGCAGCCCGGTTTCGGACTCGATGTCGACAATCTGGCGCCCGGCAAGCCGGCCGTGATCGATGGATCGGTGTTCGGTTGGCCGCTCGAGAGTGTGAACGACCTCCCCGCCGGCGACTACCGCGTGCAGGCCGTGCTCAACCGCTACGAGCCGTTTCACATGGCGTCGGGCCACACGCTGTGGCTGCCGCCGGACAAGGGCGAGGGACAGCACTGGTTCTCGAAGCCGGGCAACTTCTACAACACGCCGGTGTCGGTGCACCTCGATCCGCGCGCCGGCCAGACGGTTCGCCTAACGTTAGACAAGGTGATCCCGCCGATTCCCAAGCCCGCGGACACGAAGTGGGTAAAGTACGTGCGCATTCAGAGCGCGCTCCTCTCCAAGTTCTGGGGCCGGCCGATGTACCTCGGCGCCATCGTGCTGCTGCCGGCGGGCTTCGACGACCATCCGTCGGTGCACTATCCGTTGGCGGTGGACCAGGGACACTTCCCGACGGGCTTCCACAACTTCGACCCCAATCCGCCGGCGCCGGGCGTGCACGGGCGCGACAGCGTGCGCGCGGCGTACGGCTACGATCTGTTCAAGCAGTGGACAGGCCCGGGTTTCCCGCGGATGCTGGTGATGCAGATCCAGCATGCGAATCCATACTACGACGACTCGTACGCGGTGAACTCGGCGAACCTCGGTCCGTACGGCGATGCGATCGTGCACGAGCTCATCCCGTACGTCGAGAAGCGGTTCCGGGGCATCGGGGCCGGATGGGCGCGCACGCAATTCGGCGGGTCGACCGGCGGGTGGGAATCGTTAGGCGAGCAGATTTTCTATCCCGACGACTTCAATGGGACCTGGACGTTCTGTCCCGACCCGGTCGATTTCCGCCAGTACGAGACGATCGACATCTACGGCGACACCAGTGCCTACGTGTTCAACGCACAGTGGAAGCGCACGCCGCAGCCGTCGGGTCGCAACTATCTCGGACATCTGCTCACGACGGTTGAGAACGACAACCACTGGGAGTACGTGCAGGGCCGCAAGGGCCGCTCGAGCGAGCAGTGGGACATCTGGGAGAACGTCTGGGGGCCGCCGGACAGCGATGGGTATCCCAAGCCGCTCTACGATCAGCTCACGGGCCACATCGATCCGAGCGTCGCCCAATACTGGAAGGACCACTACGACCTGCGGTACATCCTGCAGCGCGATTGGAAGACGTTAGGCCCGAAGCTCGCCGGCAAGATTCACATCTACAGCGGGACGATGGACAGCTGGCACCTGAACAACGCCGTGTACTTGATGCAGGATTTTCTGGATCAGACGAAAGATCCGTACTACGCGGGATCCATCGAGTACGGCGACCGCTACGAGCACTGTTGGACGGGCGACTCGCAGCACTCGCTCGAGGTGGGAGCGATGACGGTGTTCCAGCGGTTCCTGCCGGTGATGGCGCGGCACATCGTGGAAACCGCGCCGGCCGGCGCGGACACGGTGAGCTGGAGATATTGAGCGACAGGAACGCGGCGGCCGCCTAACCCTGGCGCAGGCGCTCGAGCGTTTGCGTGACGTTAGGCGGAACGAACAGGTTGTCGGAGATCGCGGCGATCTCTTCCGCTTCCTGCCAGGCGCGCTCCAGGTCGGCGAGCTCGCCCTCGAAGGCACGGCGTTCCGCTTCCTCGTGCAGCGCCATCTCGAGCGCCAGCCGGTACTCGCCGGGCAGGCCGAACAGCCCGTGCTTGGTGAAGCTCGTCGACATGCTGTCGCGGCCCCAGCGCCGGTTGCCGGCACGCGGGCGCGTGTACACGTGCGGGCTCTGCGTTAGGCGGTCGATGAAGCCCTCGGCGCTGCCGGCGCTCTCGATCTCGTCCACCGCGCCGGCAATCGCTTGCTTGTTGCCGCCGAAGCGATTGACCTTGGGGATCACGATCGACGCGATGCGCTGCGCCTCGCGTCCCTCGAAGTGCGCCTGGCCGTTCTTGAACCGGAGGTCGATCGCCAAACCGCCATCGGCGCCCCGGCCCAGCGCCGTCTCGCCCAGATGCCGCCGGCGTACGTGCACGACGCCCGTCTGCGACGTGTTGATCTTCGCGACTACCGCTTCCGGATTGCCGTTCACCGCGATCGCGCCGGCGCGCACGGCGAGCCACCCAATGCCGCCGATCACCCCGGCGTAGGCGCCGAGCGCCATGATCCCGCCCACGCCAACGACGGCACCGCCGGCGATGAGCAGCTGGCGGCGCCGCCGCCGGCCGAACTGATCGCCGTAGCGCCACGCCGCGAACTCCGGCCGAAGCGGCTGGCCGATGCGCACCAGCGTCGTTCCGTCGCGCAGCTTTGCCAACCCGATGTTGTCGGTCGACACACGCCGTCGCGTATCGCGGAACAATCGCTCAGCGGACTCGATGGCTTCCCAGCGCTCCTCGAGAGGCGAGAGGTTCCAGCGCTCGCACTGGGGGCACACGACCCACAAGCGGCCCTTGGCAGGATCGAACGCCAGTCGCTTCCCTACTGGGAAGGTCTCCAGCGTCTCGTTGGCGCCGAGCGGTTTGTTGCAGAAAAGGCAGGTCGCAAACATGGGCTATTGGTATATACGCACGAACAAGGGGCAAAGTGTCCCGCGCGGCTTGTCACGGCGGAGCCGGCCTCCGGCAACGAGTCGGATGGCCCGCGGGCCGGTGAGTTGCGGAACGGGCCGATGTGGCGGTAGGATCGAGTACGAGGGCGCATCGACGCCCGATCGGCGTCGAGATTGTACCAGCGAGTCGTGAGGGCATCATGTCCACGGCCACCGTACCCAACCCCACCGTGTCGCGCAAACCGCGCGACGATGAGATCGATGTGTGGGGTCTCACCCACCCGGGCAAAGTTCGCAGGAACAACCAGGACCACTTTCTCCTCGGCTCGCTGCACAAGCGACTCGAGATCCGTGCGTCGTCGCTGCCGGCTTCCGAGTTGCTGCAAGCGCGCGACGAGCGCATCGGGTTTCTCGCGATGGTCGCCGACGGGGTTGGCGGGCACGCGGCGGGCGAGGAAGCGAGTCGGCTGGCACTCGAAGAGGTGACGCTCTACGTCGCGCAAAGCACGCGGTGCTACTACGACTGGGATTCTCAATCGGACGACTTCACCGACATGCTGCAGACGGCGGCGCTCAAGAGTCACGAGAAGGTGTTGGAGCACGCGGAGTCGTACCCGGACATGCGCGGGATGGCGACGACGCTGACGCTCTACATCGGCGTCTGGCCGTGGATTTATCTGCTGCAAGTGGGCGACTCGCGATACTACCTCTATCACAACGGCGAGCTCACGCAGGTGAGCCACGATCAGACGGTGGCCGAAGAGCTGGCGCGACAGGGTCTCCTCACGCGAGCCACGGCGGCGGCGTCTCCGTTAGCCAACATGCTCTCGAGCGCGATCGGCGGCCATCAGGCGGCACCGGCGGTCACCCGGCTGCGCTCCGACTGGGGGCACGTGCACCTCCTGTGCAGCGATGGCCTGACCAAGCACGTGTCGGACGCGCGCATCGCGGAGCGGTTGCGCTCGATGACGTCGGCGCGGACGGCGTGCGAGGGGCTGTTGCAGGATGCGCTGGACGGCGGCGGGACGGACAACATCACAGTCATCGTTGGGCGCGCGGTGCGAAACGATAGCGCATGACCGCGGCTGCGGCGTCGTCGCGCTCAGTCAGCGGTTAGGCGACGGCCGGACAGTCAGTCTGTACCGATTCCGTCGAATAACGCCGCAACCGGAATGGTGCCGGACACGCCGATGCTCAGCGACCACCGCAGGTCCGTATCCACGATCGCGGGCTTGGGGTCGCCGGCGCGCCAGCGCTCGATGAATCGGCCGTAGATGTCGACAATCCAGTACTCCTCGACGCCGGCGTCGAGGTACAGATGGCGCTTGATCCCGCGATCACGGCGTGCCGATGTCGGCGAGATGACCTCCACGGCCAGCAGCGGAATCCCAATATCCCGCCAATTGGTGCGACTCCAGTCATCCGGCGTGCGGACTGCGAACAGGTCAGGTTGAACCAGAGTTCGAGGTCCGAGGTGGATATCGGCCGGACTCCAGAGGACCGTGAGAGCGTCGGACGTGAGAGACGCCTGCAGCGCCAGGAAAAGCCGGCGCACGACGACCTGATGTCGGACCGTCGGCGCGGGCGTCACGACGTGCTCGCCCTCGAGCAGCTCGTGTCGCCGGCCGTCTTCCGGCAGCGCCAACAATTCTTCGATGGTCGTAACGCTGCGCTGCGCTGGCATGGCCATAAGCTAGTTCTCTCCGGCCGAGTGCGGCAATCCATGGCGCAGGATACGTTCTTGCTCTCGAAGGGCTATCATCGAAATCACGCATGTCGGATCGTTATGTCATGGCTGGCGAAGGTGAGACACATCGAGATCCTCATTCGGAGCATCCCATCATGTCCAAGACCATGCGCAGTCTTCGCCGCTTGATGTCGCCACTCACCCTCGTCACAACGATGGCGCTCGTCGCTGGTTGCGCGAGCGTCACCCCGATTCGTCAACTACTCGATGATCCGGGTCGCTACGACGGGAAGTCGGTGAAGATCGAGGGCAGGGTGAGAGAATCGGCCGGCGCGTTCGGCCTCGGCACGTATCAGGTGCAGGACAAGACCGGAACACTCACTGTGGTCAGCCAGAACAACGGGGCGCCGCGGACGGGCGACAAGATCGGCGTGCAGGGCATCTTCCAGGCGTTATTCACGCTCGGGAATCAGAGCCTCGCGGTGCTGCGAGAGCAGAGCCGATCGTTTCCGTGAGGCGAGGGACGGAAGCTACTGGACTGCGTGAGTCCACCAGGTTGTGGGTCGTCGGCGGTGAAAGGATTGCACCGCTGAAGGAAAGATGTCGGGATTCTGAGCGATCTGCGCCATCGTGCGCGGCATGCTCCATTGCCCTCAATGCGCCGACGGAATAACACTATGGGTATGCCTGCCGCACCGACCAACTGGACTGCGGAGCGCGTGCGCGCCTTGCCCGACGACCACAAGCGGCACGAAGTCATCGACGGCCAACTGTACCTTACGCCGGCGCCGAGTTGGGAGCACCAGCGGGCGACGCTTGTCATGGCGCAGCGGCTGCACGCGTACCTCGTGGCACAGCAGGTCGGAGCGGTCTATGTTGCGCCCGCCGACGTCGAGTTTCGGTTCGACAGGATGGTGGAACCCGACGTGTTCGTTGTGCCTCTGGTGGACGGGCGCAGTCCGAGAAACTGGGAGGATGTTCGGCGGCTTCTGTTGGCGGTCGAGATTCTATCGCCATCTACCGCACGCGCCGATCGAGTTGCGAAGCGATTGTTGTATCAGCGAGAGCGAGTTTCAGAATACTGGATGGTAGACGTCGCCTCCCGACTCATTGAGCGCTGGCGACCCGACGACACCCGGCCGGAGATAATAGTAGGAGAGCTGACGTGGCAGCCCGACCCAGCGGCGCCGCCACTCACGATCGATCTCGACGCGTACTTCAAGGAAGTCTGCCTCGAGTAGCGTCTAGGCGTTGACATCGCCGTCTCGTACGGTATGTTTTCAAGGCTACAACTGAACCGCCGAGCGAGTTCAGCTCGGCGCGCCCTTGGGTCCCCACCCGCGCAACAGTGGCGAGTGCACCCGGCGGCAGCGGATGGATACCGGCCCCTTCGGGGGCGTCAGGTCCACCCGTTTTTTTGCTGGATTTCTCGGCTTAGCCTCGGCAGCGATAGCGAATTCTCATGGCACGCACAACACCGCTCGACCACTATCGGAATATCGGCATCATGGCCCACATCGATGCCGGGAAGACGACGACGACCGAGCGCATCCTGTATTACACAGGCAAGAGCTACAAAATCGGCGAAGTCCACGATGGCGCTGCCACCATGGACTGGATGGAGCAGGAGCAGGAACGCGGCATCACGATCACATCCGCCGCGACCACGTGCTTCTGGCGCCGCAACGGCGTCGAGTACCGCATCAACATCATCGACACGCCGGGACACGTCGACTTCACGGTCGAAGTCGAACGGTCGCTCCGCGTGCTCGACGGTGCTGTGACGCTTCTGGATTCCGTGGCCGGCGTCGAGCCGCAAACGGAAACAGTGTGGCGCCAGGCCGACCGCTACGGCGTCCCGCGCATCGTGTTCGCCAACAAGATGGACCGCGTCGGCGCGGACTACGAGCGCTGCGTGTCCATGATTCGCGCGCGGTTGTCGCAGAAGGCGTATCCGCTCCAACTGCCAATCGGGTCGGGCGAATTGTTCGTCGGCCACATCGATGTGCTCCGGCGCGTCGCGATCGTGTTCGACGAGGCAACGTTAGGCAAGACGTTCATCGAAGAGCCCGTCCCCGAGAAGTACAAGGACGCCGTCGAAGAGGCGCGCCACGCGGCCGTCGAAGCCGCCGTCGAGCACGATGAGACGCTCCTCGAGAAATACTTGGGCGGTGCGGAGCTGACGTTCGACGAGATCCAGCACGCCATCCGGAAAGCGACGATCGCGGGCCAGTTCGTCCCCGTGCTGTGCGGCGCGTCGTTCAAGAACAAGGGCGTGCAGCAGCTGCTCGACGCGGTGATCGACTATCTGCCGGCGCCGGTCGACCTGAAGGCGATCAAGGGACACGTTCCGCACCACGACGAGACGTTCGAGGAGCGCACCGTGGCCGACGAGGAGAAGTTCGCGGCCCTCGCGTTCAAGATCGCGACCGACCCGTTCGTCGGAAAACTCACGTACATCCGCGTGTACTCCGGCGTACTGAGCGGCGGGTCGTATGTCTACAACTCGACGAAGGATCGCCGCGAGCGCGTGGGCCGGCTGCTCCAGATGCACGCCAACAAGCGCGACGAGATCGAAGAAGTACGCGCCGGCGACATCGCGGCGGTGATCGGTCTCAAGGATACGCGCACGGGCGACACGCTGTCGGACGAAAGCCACCCGGTGGTGCTCGAGGCGATGAAGTTCCCGGCCCCGGTGATCGACGTCGCGATCGAGCCCAAGACGAAGGCCGACCAGGACAAGTTAGGCATCGCGCTCCAGAAGCTCGCCGAAGAAGATCCGACCTTCCGCGTCCACTCGGACGCCGAGACCGGTCAGACGATCATCTCCGGCATGGGCGAGCTGCACCTCGAGATCATCGTCGACCGCATGCAGCGCGAGTTCAAGGTCGACGCGAACATCGGCCGCCCGCAGGTGGCGTATCGCGAGACGATCCGCCGGCGCGTCGAGAAGGTCGAGGGCAAGTTCATTCGGCAGACGGGCGGTCGCGGACAGTACGGACACGTCGTGATCAACATGGAGCCGACCACCGCGGGCACGGGCTTCGTGTTCGAGGACAAGATCGTGGGCGGCGTGATCCCGCGCGAATACATCGGACCGGTGGAGCAGGGCATCAAGGAAGCCATGGAGAATGGCGTGATGGCCGGCTATCCGGTGGTCGACGTGAAAGTGGAATTGATCTACGGCTCGTACCACGACGTCGACTCGAGCGAAATGGCGTTCAAGATCGCGGGCTCGATGGCGTTCAAGGACGCGGCGAAGAAAGCGAGTCCGGTGCTCCTGGAGCCGATCATGAACGTCGAGGTCGTGTGTCCCGCGGACTACATGGGCGACATTCTGGGCGACCTGTCGGCGCGGCGCGGACGCATCGGCGGCATGACGCAGCGCGGCGAGGCGCAGGTGATCGGCGCGAGCGTGCCGCTGTCCGAGATGTTCGGCTACTCCACTACGCTGCGCTCGGCGTCACAGGGGCGCGCGGTGTATTCGATGGAGTTCAGCCACTACGAGGAAGTCCCGAAGAGCAAGGCGGACGAGATCATCGCGAAAGTGAAGGCATAGGGCATCAGGGAAGCGCGCGCGCTGGCGCGCGCTTGGGGAATGGGGAATCGGCCGCCGTTAGGCGGCCGTGGGGAATGGGGCGGTGGACAGGTACAGGTCGTTAGGCAACAACCACTTCGAGCGTAGAGAATAAGGCCATGGCCAAGGCAAAGTTTGAGCGGACGAAGCCGCATGTGAACGTGGGGACGATTGGGCACGTGGACCACGGGAAGACGACGTTGACGGCGGCGATCACGGCGATCCAGGCG
>DASVAC010000074.1:0-8886 GCA_036376535.1 Gemmatimonadaceae bacterium
CGCCTAGCGTTGGCCATCTGCGCGACACGCTCACGGCCCATCTGGAACCGAGCGCCGTCGGGCAGGATTCTCAGTGTACGCCTCCGTTCTGATGTTCTCAGCGCGACGGCACACCATTCACTATTCTGCCGGAGCTCTCGATGCGTCGCCTTGCTCTCGCCGTCGTTGTTGCGTTAGGCACGTCGTTCCCCGCCGCCGCACGGGCGCAAGTGATGGCCAGCGAGCACGGGATGGTGCAGCAACGCGTCGACGGCACCACGATTACGATCGAGTACTACCGCCCGCAGCGGCGCGGCCGCGACAACCTGTTCGGCGGTGTCGTGAAATGGGGCAGCAGCTGGACGCCGGGCGCGAACTGGGCGACGACGATCGACGTCGACCACGACGTGAAGATCGACGGACACCAGCTCGCCAAGGGCAAGTACTCGATCTGGATGGTGCCCCAGCCTAACGAATGGACGGTGATCTTCAGCACGGTGTGGAAGCGCTTCCACGTCCAGGGGCCCGATCCGTCGGCGCCGCAGGTGAAGTTCAGCGTGAAGCCCGACAGCACGCCGATGGTGGACGTGCTGACGTTCTCCTTCCCTGCCGTGGAGCCAGACGCGGCCACGCTGTTGTTCCAGTGGGGAACCACCGCGGTTCCCCTCCGCATCGAGGTGCCGCCGTCCAACGCGCCCGCGCCGCCGGGAGCGTAGGGCTCAGAACCCGGGCGGCGTCTCGTGCTGCACGCCTAACGCACGCTCGAGCGCCAGCCCGACGCGCGCCACGGTCCCCTCGTCGAACAGCTTGCCGATGAGCGTCACACCGTGCGGCACACGGCGCGGCGGATTGAACGTCGGCAGCGGATGCGCGGGGTCGGGCGCCCAATCGCTCCGCGCTTCCGACACCTGCACGAACCCGGCGCGCATCGTCAGCGACGGCTGCCCCGTAAAATTGGTCGTCGTCAGCGTCTCATCGCGCAGCGACGGCACCAGCAGCACATCCACGCCGGACATGATCCGGTCCATTTCCTGCGCCAGCTTGCGACGCAATCGGTCCGTCTGCACGAAATCGACGGCCGAGAGAAAGCGCGCGCTGCGGAAGAGATTCGGCCACGCATCCGATGTCTGCACCTTGAGCGTATCGTCCTGGTGCGTGAGCGTCAGGTCCTCGAACGCGGCCGCCGCTTCGGCGAAGAGCACGACGTTCAGCGAATCCACGGGCCAGTTCGGGAACGTCACCGCGACGGGCACCATGCCTAACTTGCCGGCCGTGTCCAACGCCGCGCGATCGACGTCGGTGGCGGGCGCCTCCTTCATCCACTGCGGCACATAGCCGATGCGCAATCCTTTCACGCCGGCGCCCGCGTCGTAGTCCAACCGGCTCGGCACGCTCGCCACGTCGCCGGCGTCGGGTCCCGTGATCGCCTGCAGCACGAGCACCGTGTCTTCCACGCTGCGCGCCATCGGGCCCAGTTTGTCGAGCGACCAACAGAGCGTCATCGCGCCCGTGCGCGGGACGCGGCCGTACGTTGGGCGAAGCCCGTTCACACCGCAGCGCAGCGTCGGACTCACGATGCTGCCCTCGGTCTCGCTGCCGATCGAGAAACCCACGAGGCCCGCGGCCGTCGCCGCGCCCGGACCCGCACTCGACCCGGATGCGCCTTCCTCGAGCAGCCACGGATTCATCGTCTGACCGCCGAACCAGATGTCGTTGAGCGCGAGCGCACCCATGCTCAGCTTCGCGACCAGCACGGCGCCCGCCTGGTACAACCGCGACACTACCACCGAGTCCGCCTGCGGCACGCGATTCCGATACGGCTCGGCGCCGTAGGTGGTCGCGATGCCGGCGGTGTCGAGCAGGTCCTTCACGCCGAACGGAATGCCGTGCAGCGGGCCGCGATAGTGTCCCGCGGCGATCTCGGCGTCGGCTTTCTTGGCCTGCGAGAGCGCGAGATCGCGCGTGAGCGTGATCACGCACCGCAGCTTGGGGTCGTACTGTTGCAGACGGCTCAGATAGATGTTCGTTAGGCGCTCGGAGGTGAGCGCGCGCGACTGGATCCACCGCGACAGCCGCGTCACCGGCGCGAACGCAATCTCGGCGTCGCTCGCCGGGAGCGGCCCCGGCGCGTCGCTCGCACGCACGAAGCGATCGCGCGCCGGTCCAACCGGACCAGCGCCCAATACAGGATTCCAGTGCGTGGCGGGCGCGAGCGTCGGTTCGAGCGCGAGCTTGCGCGGTCCCGTCCGCCGCTCGTAGTAGGGCGCCATCGCTTTGCCCCAACTGTCGGCGGCCTGCTTCCGTTGCGCGTCGGTCATCGTCACCTGCGCCAGCTTCTCGGCGTCGGCGAACGTGGCGGGTGTCACCGCGGGTCCGACTGATGGCGCACTGGCGAAGGTCGGCGGCGCTCCCGGCGTGCCGGATGCGGCGCCGGCCGTCTGGCCGCTTGCGTTAGGCGACGGGGTGGACGCGTGCTCGCGGCAGGCGACGGCGACGCTCAGCAAGCCGATCGGCGCGCGAATCAGGAAACGGCGACGCGAATTCACGGGGAATCTCCGATGGACGTTCGTCGGTCACGAATCGCGACCGGCCGTGCCGGGTTCCGCCGCCGCGCCGCTGTCGGCGCAGCACGGCGGCCGAGGACGCCACACCCCGGCGACGCGCGACAAGAATGGCCGGGGATGCGGGCAACCGCAAGCGCCGCCTACGCCTAACGCAGACCGCGCGGCCCGCCGGCCGCGACAGACCCCGGCCCGCGCGACCCATTGCGTGACAAGGGGAGAGCGCGTAGCATCCGGGAAGACCAGTCGTCCCGCCGGCCCCACGTCTCTCGACACGAATCCGCCGATGACCGACCTCGACATCAACCTCATGCGCGGCACGCTCGAGCTGCTCATCCTCAAGGCTCTCACGTGGGGCCCGCGTCACGGCTACGCGGTGGCCGAATGGATCGGCCAGGCCACGGATGCCGCATTGCTCGTCGGCGAAGGCACGCTGTACCCCGCCCTGCACCGCCTGGAGCGGCAGCGTTTGGTGGAAGCCGAGTGGGGGGTGTCGGAGAACAACCGGAGCGCGAAGTTCTATCGCCTGAGCGCCGCGGGCCGCCGACGCCTGGCCGTCGGCAGCTCGTCGTGGCACCGGTTCGTCGAGCAGGCTGGCCGTGCGCTCAGAGCCACATCGCCGGCGCCGGCCTGATGCCTAACGCAATGGCCGCCGGCGCGCTCAGACCAGCAGGTCGTCCACCGCGCAGGTAAAGCCCGGCAGCACATCCTCTCCATCGAGCCGCACTTCACCGCTCGAGATGCGGCCGTCCGCACGGTGCACGTCCGCCACTCGACCGCGCGGATCGATCACCCAGACGAGTCTCACGCCTGCAGCCAGCCAGTCCGCTACTTTGGCGGATACTTCACTCGGGCGATCGTCCGGCGACAACACCTCGACCACGAGATCGGGCGCGACACGCGCATACCCACGGTCATGAATCGCGCCCGCGCGGGACTCGGCCAGGAAGGCAGCATCCGGCGCACGCACCGTGTCTGGATTGGACTCGATCTGGAAGCCCGTATCCTGCGCGAACACCACTCCGAGCCGGTTCCGATAGACGAAATCCGCCAGGACGTGCGTGAGCCGCGAAGCAATTGCTCCGTGGCGCGTGCCCGGGGGCTCGCGAACCACGAGCCGGCCTCGAATGAGCTCCGTCACCTTGTCGGGATACGACACGTGCTCGAGCTCTTCGGCGCTCATTGGAGTCGAAAACGGCGGAGTGTCGTACATGTCGCACCATAGCCGAGCCCGCTTGCCGAGTCAAGTTCGGCCTCTGGGCACGCGTCCGGTCGACGCCTAACGGAGTGCGCGTGCGCGTTCGCCCGCCATCGACGTGTGATCCTGCCAGCGCCGACCGCGCGGCCCAACGTACTCGGACCTGGGACGAATGAGCCGGTTCGCTGCGCGCTGTTCCAGCGCGTGCGCGATCCATCCGCTCATTCGGCTGATCGCAAACGTCGGCGTGAACAGGGGAACGTCCAGGCCGAGCCCGTGCAGCAGGAGCGCGGTGTAAAACTCGACGTTCGTCTTGAGCCGCCGATCCGGCTTGTACTCCTCGAGCAGCGCGAGCGCCGTACGCTCCACCTGACGCGCGAGCGTGTACAACCGCATGTCGCCCGCACGCGTGAACAATCGCTCGGCCGCCGCGGCGAGGACGTCGGCGCGCGGATCGCGAACTTTGTAGACGCGATGGCCAAAGCCCATGAGCCGCTCCCCCGCTTCGATCTTCGCGCGCAGCACGCTCTCCGCGCGCGACGCGTCCCCGATCTCGAACACCGTTTCGAGCGCCGGTCCCGGCGCGCCGCCGTGCAGCGGCCCCTTGAGCGCGCCCACCGCGCCGACTACCGCCGACACGAGATCCGATCCCGTCGAAATGATCACTCGGCAGGTGAACGTCGACGCGTTGAGCCCGTGGTCGATGACCGTGTTCAAGTAGGTCTCGAGCGCGCGCACTCGCTCGGCGTCCGGCTCGGCGCCGCTCAACATGTAGAGATAGTTCGCAGCGTGTCCGAGATCGGCGCGCGGCGAAAGCGGCGCTTTTCCCTCCAGCAGCCGCGCATACGCAGCGGCAATCGTCGGTGCGAGCGCGACGATCGCCACGGCGTCGGTCGACACGAGCGACACCGTGCCGAGCGCGATGCGCAGCGCATCCATGGAATCGACGCGCGCGCTGGCGCACTCGCGAAGCAACGGGAGCGTCGCCGGCGGAAGCTCGCGATGCGCGGCGAGGTCGCCACGGAACGCGTCGAGCTCCGTGTCGTTTGGCAGCTCTCCATGCCAGAGGAGCCAGGTGGTTTCTTCGAACGTCGCGTTGACGGCGAGCTCGCCGACCGGGAACCCGGCGATGGTGAGCTCGCCCGCCTCGCCGTCGACGTCGCTCAAGCGCGTCGTCGCCGCGACGACACCCTCGAGGCCTGGAGTGATCACACCGTTGGGTGCCATGGCAAAAACGTAGATCGCGCCGCATAATACAGTCAATGTTGATTGATCGATCAATATGAGTGACCGCACCTTGTCCGCCGCCGAGGCCGCGCGCGCGCTCGGCGTCACGCGGGCGACGCTGTACGCCTATGTGAGCCGCGGCCTCATTCGCTCCCAGCCCGGGCCTGCCTCGAGGCGGGCTCGCCGGTATCCGCGCGACGACGTCGAGCGCCTTCGTCTCCGAGCCGAGGAGCGGCGCGATCCGGACAAGGTCGCGGCGCATGCGCTGCAATGGGGCGTGCCCGTACTCGAGTCGTCGATCACGCTGATCACGGGAGACGCGCTCTACTATCGAGGTCGAAATGTCGTCGCGCTCGCGCGCGAGGCGTCCGTCGAGCAGGTGGCGTCGCTCATCTGGACGGGCCGGCTCGACGGCGCACGTCCTCCCCACGCGGTGCACGAGCGCCCGTTAGGCAGCCGATCTCCGCGCGGCGCGTTCGTGTCGCGCGCCCAGGCCGCGTTGGCGCTCGCGTCGACCAGGGACGCACACGCCTTCGATCTCCGCCCCGACGCCATCGTGCGCTCGGCGTGGCGCATCCTCGATCTGCTGGTTGGCGTCGCGGCACCCCGCACGCGCGGCGAACGCATCGATGCCGCCGTCGCGCGCGGTTGGCGCGTGCGCGCCGGCGCTCAGGACGTGATTCGCGCGGCGCTCATCCTCATGGCAGATCACGAGCTCAACGTGTCGGCGTTCACTGCGCGTTGCATCGCGTCGGCCGGATCACAGCCGTATGCCGTGGTGCTCGGCGGACTCGCGGCGATCGAAGGGGTGAAGCACGGCGGCAGCACGGCGCGCGCCGAGACGATGCTCGCGACGCTGCGCCGAACCCGGTCGCTTCGCGCGGCGCTCGCCGAGCGCCTGCGGCAGGGATTGCGCATCGAGGGCTTTGGCCATCCACTCTACCCGCGCGGCGATCCACGTGCCGCGGCCCTGCTCGCTCTCCTTGGCGAGCATTTCCATCGCTCGGCGGACCTACGGTTCGTCCGCGAGTTCGCTCGCGCGGGCACGTCGCTCACCGGCGACCCGCCTAACGTGGATTTCGCCCTCGCCGCCGTGTCGCGCGTCCTCGGCCTGCCGCCGGATTCGGGACTCACGTTGTTCGCGATCGGGCGCAGTATCGGCTGGCTGGGTCACGCGATCGAGCAGTACGCGCTCGGCCAGATCATCCGGCCGCGCGCCCGCTACGTGGGCGTGGCGCCTAACGACGGACCATTGTCGTCGGCAGTCTGACGACGCGCGGCGCTCACGCCGACGCTGATCGCCGCTCGGCCACCTGTCGGAGATGGTGCTTCAGGTGGCCGACGTAGTCGCGCATGAAGTACTCGAGCGTCGCCGGCTGGTCCGCAGGGACGGTTTGCCACGCGATCTGGTCGAGGTTGTGCCGCCGGTGCTCGCGACGCGCAACACCCGGCGGCACCTGCGCCATCACGCGCGCCACGTGCCGGTTGTAGGTGTGCCAGAGCGTCACCAGCTCGTCCCACGGCACCGACTGGTACTGCTGGGCCGCCACCCACTCGTCCTGCTGATAGCCCTGGAACACGAGGTCGTCCTGCCAGCGCGCGCGGACGAACCGCTGGTGGTTGTGCGACGCCGAGTCGATCAGGTGGCCGATGATCTCCTTGATCGACCACTTGCCGGGCGCTGGCCTAACGGAAGCAGCCGCCTCGGGAATCGCGCGCAGCTCCCCCGCCGCCCGATCCACGGTCTCCCGGAGATCCCGCGCATACTCGGCATCCTCAACCATGAGAGGCGGCACGAGGGGCGGGGATTCGGACATGGTCGTTCTCCAGGAGCGACGCGAGGCGTGACATAGCGATACTCGCGCGGGACTCGAGGCATGTCAACTCGAATAGCGGCCGCGTCAGATCCACGTGCGCGGACGTTTCTGACCGGAGGGAACAGCTTCGCCAAGCAATGGTATCTTGGGGCATGTCATCGAATAGAAACCGACGACCACTGGGGAAGGAGGAGCCATGAGTAGCGCCTACCAGCCCGAGTACGCTCCCACCATCCGCGAGATCCACGATGCGTTCGCCGACGAAATCACGTCGCTTGGCGGCGTCGTCTCGAACGTGTTCGACGACGACGTGCGCTTGTTCGCGCGGTCGGTGCTTCCTGCGCAGGCCGAGGTGCGCGCAGGCGACGCGGTGAACGCGGGAGTCGCGCTGCGTGCCACGGGATCCGAGATCGTGGTGAGCCCGTACACGTTTCGACAGGTGTGCAGCAACGGCGCGATCGCCGCGCACGTGATGCAGTCTCGGCGCCTCGAGCGCATCGAATGCAGCGACGTGTTACGGCCGGCGTACGACAGCACGGTGACCTTGCTCGACATTCGGGGGGCCGTGCGCGCATGCGCGGGGAGCGACGTGTTCGCGGGTGTTGTCGATGAGATGCGCACGGCAGCGGACGTGCAGGCCGAGGCGATGATCCAGCTGCTGCCGGCGATGCATCGAATCCCCCACGAGGATCTGGTGGACATCCTCGATCGGTTCACGCGCGCCCGCGACTGGACGGCATTCGGGCTCATGAATGCGGTGACGTCGTCCGCGCGTGATACGCGGGACGCGGAGCGCTGCTGGAATCTCGAGGAATTGGGCGGCGGCCTCCTCGCCCGCCTGGTGACGCCCCCCATTCGGCGCCCCGAGGCATTGGTGGCTGGCGCCTGACCGACGACCTGGGCGGCCGGTCGCCTGTCGCCTAACGCAAACGCCCCGTCGGAATTCCGACGGGGCGTTTTCCTGCGTGGGCAACGGCCGAGGTCATTGCACGGCGTTGATCATGTCGAAGATCGGCAGGTACATAGCGACCACCATGCCGCCGACGACGACGCCGAGGAACACGATCATGATGGGTTCCATGAGGCTGAGCAAGCCGCTGACGGCGGTATCGACTTCGGTGTCGTAGAAGTCCGCGATTTTGGTGAGCATCTCGTCCAGTCCACCCGTTTGTTCGCCGACGGCGATCATGGAGATGACCATGGGCGGGAAGACATTGCTCTTCTGGAGCGGCGCGCTGATGGTGTCGCCGCCGGCGATCGAGGCGCGCGACTCCATGATGGCGTTGTGGATCACCTGGTTGCCCGCGGTCTTGGCGGTGATCTCGAGGCCGTCGAGAATGCTGACGCCCGAGCTGATGAGTGTGCCTAACGTGCGGGTGAAGCGCGAGACGGCGCTCTTGCGGAGCAGGTTACCCAGTACCGGCATGTGGAGCAGGAAGCGGTCGATCGCGAGCTTCCCGGACGGCGTACGGTAGTACTGGCGGAGCATGAAGATGCCGCCCCAGATGCCGCCGCCCATCAACCACCAGTAGTGCTTGAGAAACGATGACAGGCCGATGACGACACGCGTCGGCAGCGGAAGGGACAGGTTCACGCTGGCAAACATGTTCTGGAAAACCGGGATCACGAAGATGAGCAGGACGACGATGGCGACGACGGCCACGCTCATGATTACCGCGGGGTAGATCATCGCGCTCTTCACCTTGCCGACGAGCGCGTCGTTCTTTTCGAGGAAGGTGGCGAGTCGCAGCAGGATGGTGTCGAGAATACCGCCTGCTTCACCGGCGGCGACCATGTTGACGTACAAATCGACAAACGCCTTGGGGTGCCGGCGGAGCGCGTCGGCCACGGTGTGACCGGACTCGACGTCGTACACGACCTGGCGGGTGACGTCTTGCAGGGCCTTGTTCTCGCTCTGGCGCGACAGAATGTCTAGGGCCTGGACTAACGGAAGGCCCGCGTTGATCATCGTCGCGAACTGGCGCGTGAAAATGACGATGTCACGCGTCTTGATGCGGCCCATCCGCTTCTTGGCTTTCTCTTCGTCGATTTTGACGACGATGAGTTTTTGGCGGCGCAGCTGCGCGACGACTTCATCGCGCGA
>DASVAC010000075.1:0-53283 GCA_036376535.1 Gemmatimonadaceae bacterium
CGAGACACACATCCCATCCATCTGGGGGAGTCTTCCATGCGCCTAACACGTTCGGTTAGTGTAATCCTTCTCATCACGGCGGCAGCATGTTCGGCGAGTCTAACCGCGCCGCCAAGTGGGCTCCCCCTGACGCTGTCGTTCGTCGACACACCGGGCGAGCAGGTTCCGTCCATCACCAGGTCCGGCGACAGCGTGACCGCGATCGTCGCCTCGACCGGCGGCTCATCGTGTGGCGGTGTGCCAAAAACGGCCGCGGGTCTCCGCGGAGATGAACTGGTTGTGACGCTCACACAGCCGGTAGATAGGCGGGCATGCCCGAGAGCGCTCTTCACGTTCGCGCCCTACAAGGTTGTCGTGCACGACGTGCCGTCCAGCACGAGCTCGGCGAAAGTGGTCCTGCGCCTCGTCAGCGGTGACAACGCCACGTACTCTGTACTCGCTTCTGGCTCGATTTCGGTCGATTAAGTGAATCACCTCGGAGGTGCTGCTGGCACCCGCCCGCTCCGCGCCGATGCAACGGGTGCGTCCTCCCCGTGGTCCGTCATTCGTCGTTCGTTTCGTGTGTTCCTACCCGTCGCCCGTCCGTCGTTGTTCGTGACCAGCCTAACGGGTAACGGTGGGCCGGTGGCGGATCGGCACGTCGCACGAGCTCGCGACATAGCAGGTGTCGTGCGCTTCCTCGTGCAGCGCCTGTGCTAACGCCAGGTCCGAATCGGCGGCGATCGTCACGCGCGGCGCGAGCGTGACGTCCACGAACCGCCCACCGCCCTTTCCGTCGAACCGCAGCGTCGCGTGCGCCTCATCCGTGTACGACACGACGCGCACGCCGCGCCGCGCGCACAGCGCGAGATACGACAGCATGTGACACGACGTGATCGCCGCGAGAAACAAGTCCTCGGGATTGTGGAGGCGGCCGTCGCCTCGAAACATCGCGTCGGCGGAGCCGGCCAGATCGGCCTTGCCCGTGATCTGCACGCGATAGCCTCGGCCGTACCGGTCGTAGCCCGCGGTCCCGTCACCCGTGTTGCCGTCCCACGTCAGCCGCGCTACGTACTCGTGCTCGTTCTCCGCCATCGCGCCTCCCGCGTGTACACACGCCTGAGAAACGACGAGGGGCATCCGCGACCGGGATGCCCCTCGTCCCCATGCCTAACGGTACCGGCTCACTGCGACGCGCCCGCCAAGGCGCGCACCGCGCCGGCCAGCGTCTTCACCTTGGCGCCGTCCGACGAGCTGCCCGCGTCGCCGTCCAGCTGCGACGCCAGCTGCGTCAGCCCCGTCTGCCGCGACGCACCCGACGCCTGCTCCGCATCGGCCAACGACTTCCTAACGGACGAGATCCGCGACGCCGACAGCCCGCTCGACCGCTCGAGCTGATCGACGTACGCCCGCGCCAGCGCGAAGCTCGCCGGCCAGACGAACCTGGGCTGCCCCTGCACGTTCAGATAGTCCAGATGCACCGTCTTCGCCGCGTCGATCTCGTTCTGCGACAGATACGCACTCGGCGTCAACTCGAGAATGTCGAGGCCGCGCACGATCTCGGAGCTTACGATCACGCCGTTGTAATAGTACGCCGACCACGTCCCGCCTAACACCATGCGCGTCGAATCGATCGGGCCGCGGTCGAAGAAGGCGATCTCCTTCGGATGCGCGGCGTCGGTCCAGTCGAACACCGAGATACCGCCCTGATACCACGACTGCACCATCACGTCGCGCCCTGGAATCGGTATGAGCGAGCCGTTGTGCGCCACGCAATTCTCCTGCTCCGTTTGCGGCGCCGACATCTTGTAATAGCTCTGGAAGTGCAGCGTGTTGTTCGTGATCGTGAAGATCGCGTCCGCGCCCCAATCCTTCGGATCCGTCGCGCGGCACTTGGGTTGACCGCCGCCGCCCCACTCGTCCGAGAACAACACCTTGGTGCCGTCGTTGTTGAACGTCGCCGAGTGCCAGTACGAGAAGTTCGAGTCGCTCGCGGCGTAGAGGCGTTTGGGATTCACGGGATCGTGAATGTCCAGCAGCATGCCGTAACCTTCGCACGCGCCGCCCGCAAATCCGATCGCGGGATACACGGTGATGTCGTGGCACTGCGTTGGACCGGGACGCGGACCCTTCGAACCTGGAGCCGGCTCGCCGATCATCTTGGCGATGATCCCCGGCAGCGCCGTGCGCAGCGCCGCGCTGTCGGCGGCCGTCGGAGCGCCGGTGCCGTTGCGCGCCTTTACGATGCTGTCGAGCATCGGATCGATGAACCGCGGCGGCAGCACACGCTCGAGTCCGAAAATCGTTGCCGTGAATCCGCCCTTGGCGCGCGCTGCCGCAGCCGCTTTTTCCGCTTTGTCGACGTCTTGCTTCGTCTCGCCATGGCTGGGCGGCTCGACGAGATCGTTGAAGATGCGCGGCGAGCTCACGATTGCCGCCTGCTCCGGGTGCGCGAGCGGCACCTTGATCACTTCGATGCGGAAGAGCGCCGAGTTCGGGTCGTCGGCCGGCTTGGCGTTCGAGCATCCCGTGAGCTCGTTAGGCGAACGCACCGGCGCCGAGCCGGAGATGTAGACGTAGACGTCGTCGGGATCCTTGGGATCCACCAAGAGCGTGTGCGTGTGCGACCCGCGGCACGTCTGGACGTTGGCGATGTACTTGGGATTCTTGATGTCCGTGATGTCGAAGATGCGCAGCCCGCGCACGCGCTCGGCGCTCACGGTGTCTTTCACGCCGCCGCCCAAGCAGTCGAGCCGCCCCTCGAGTCCTTCGGCCGACACGAACAGCAAGTTCTGGTAGACCGACACGTCGCTCTGCGACACCGGACAGTAGTAGCCCTTCGTGAGCACCGGGTGGCTGGGATCCGTGATGTCCCACACCTGGAAGCCGTTGAAGTTGCCCTGGATGACGTAGTGCCCGGTGAACGCGAGATCGCTGTTCACACCGTGCACGAAACTGTCCGACGGCGGCGTGAACGACACCTGCGTGAGGTTCCACAGCGCCTGGCCGGCATCGTTGAGTCCCGCTTTCAGTCCGACGCGCGGGTCCGGGTTAGGCGGGCCTGCCTCGGCGCGGGCCTGCGCCTGCGGCGCGACCGCGGTGCTCATCGCCGAGCTCGCGTGGGTGCATCCCACCGTCGAGATCAGCCCGGCCGCAACCGCGAGCGGCACGAGTCGGATGGCGTTCCGGGTCTTCGGGGCCCGGCCCGCCAGCGTCACCAATTGCATTGTGCGTGTCCTCGAGTGGAGGGATGGACGACGGCGCGAGTCAGCCCGTCATTGCGAGGGAGAACCTCCGCCGAACAGAATGTCGGCGAGCATCCGCTGCATGCGCGTAATTTCGGTGGTCTGATCCACGTTGATCCCGGTCGCGAGCTTGAACACCGTGAGGTCCTGCGCCGCTCCGTTAGACGCGAACAGGTCGTTCACCATCGACACCGCGCCGCGGTGATGCTGGATCATGAACTGCAGGAACAACCGGTCGAAATCCTCACCGCGCGCCGCGTTCAACTGCTTCATCTGATCGGGCGTCAGCATCCCGGGCATCATCATCGCCATCTGCATCCCGTTCATGTTCATCATGACCGTGCCGGCGGAGTCCGGCTGCGGCACCGGCTGACGGCGGTCGCGCAGCCACGTCTGCATGAGGTGAATCTCGTCGCGCTGCGCGTTGATGATGCGCGCGCAGAGTGTTTGCACCGAGGGGCTCGCGCCGTGCGACGGTGCCCAACCGGCCATCACGATCGCCTGCGCGTGGTGCGGAATCATGCCGCTCATGAACTTGATGTCGGCATCCGTATACGGATACCGCGCGCTGTCGGCCTGCGCCTGCGCGATGGCCGCAGCCTCGCTCGGATCGACCGACGGTGCCTGCGCGACCAGGCCACTCGTGCCGGCACACAATGCGCAAAGCGCGGCGAGCACAGCAGACGACGGATGTGATGCCCTCATAGTCCTGTCACTCTCGCAGAGGAAGCCCTGATCGTGCTCGCCGAATCTAGCGCCCATGGTGCACGGCGACCAGTTTTGCTTGACGTGACGTACGGCTGAGCCTGCAATATTCCCATCACAATCCTAATACGTAGACCTATGCCCGCGTTGTTTCGCGCACGTGGTAATCGCTGCCGTGCCGGCGTTCGCCGCACGGCATTTCGCTCATGCCTCGCGCTGTTTGGATTCGCGGTTGCCGCGCCTGCCGCCGCCGCTCAGGGTCCACTCGGTGATTTCGACGCATATGTCGCGAAGGCAGTGAAGGATTGGAACGTGCCGGGTCTCGCCATCGCCGTCGTGAAGGATGACTCCGTGGTATTCGCGAAAGGGTACGGCGTGCGTACGGTCGGCACGAATGACCGCGTCGACACGCACACGCTGTTCGCGAACGCGTCGACCACCAAAGCCTTCACGTCGATGGCCATCGCGATGCTGGCCGACAGCGGCACGGTGCGCCTCGATGCGCCGGTCACGGCGTATCTGCCGTGGTTTCAGTTGTACGATCCGTGGGTGACGCGCCAGGTCACGGTCCGCGATCTGCTCACGCACCGCACGGGTCTGCCCGAAGCGGACTTCCTGTGGTACGGCACCAGTCTCGATTTGCCGACGATCGTTAGGCGGCTGCGGTATGTGAAGCCCGAAACGAGTCTGCGCACGCACTTCACCTATGAGAACGACACGTACGCCACGGCCGGCCTGATCGTGGAACAGGCGTCACACGAGTCGTGGGAGCGCTTCGACAAAGCGCGCATCTTCGACCCGCTCGGCATGCACGAGACGTTCACGAACACGGCCGCCGCGAGCGCGCAGTCGAACATCGCGAGTCCGCACTACCTGGTGCACGACACCGTGCGCGCGATTCCACGCCTCGCCACCGACAACATCGGACCCGCCGGCGCGATGTACTCGAGCGTCAGCGACATGGCCAAGTGGATGACGTTTCTGTTAGACAGCGGCCGAGTGAACGGCAAGCGGCTCATCGACACCGCGCAGTTCAACGAGCTGTTCCGGCCGCAGATGATGGTGGGCGCGGACGAGTTCTATCCCACCGAGCGTCTCACGCACCCGCACCTCACGGCGTACGGACTCGGCTGGTTCCTCGAGGACTATCGCGGCGAGTACGTCGTGTTCCACACCGGCAGCATCGACGGCTTCGTCGCCATCGTCGGGCTCATCCCGGATCGCAAGTTAGGCGTCGTGGTGTTCGCCAACATCGACCACGCCGAAATCCGCCACGCGCTCATGTACACCGTGTTCGACCGCTACATCGGCGGCGCGACGCACGACTGGAGCGCCGAGATGCTGGCGATGTACAAGGACCTCGATCGCCGGCAGCACGCGGCGCGGGACAGCGCGCTCGCGCGGCGCGTGCGCGGGACCTCGCCATCGCTGCCGCTCGACCGCTACGCCGGCACGTACACGGATAGTCTGTACGGCACGGCTACCGTGCGTCTCGATCATGGCGCACTGGTGCTGGAGACGAATCCGCTGCTCACGGCCGACCTCGAGCCGTGGAACTATGACACGTTCATGGCGCACTACCGGAACCGGTGGCAGGGCGAGGACCTCGTCACGTTCCAGTTGGACGCGCACGGCAAGGTGGCGTCGATCGATCTCGGTCGCGGCGAGGTGCTGACTCGCGCGCGATGATCGGACAATGTGCATCTTGCCATGGCCTCCTCGGCCCGTGGCACGCGCATCTTCCGAGAATTTCGTGAAATGTCGTAGACAGGAACCGACGGCAAGGCGATGCACCGGTTTCGGGTCCGCCTCCATGGTGTGACAAGCATCTACGAGTTGATAGCGGACACACCGGACAAATGCGGACAAGGCGGACTTAATTGGTACCTGCTCGAAATGTCAGCGCTCGAAACCAAACCACGAATTCTTGTCTTGTCCGTTCGTGTCCAGCCTTGTCCGCGTTCACAGTCGTCAGCCTCTCATCACTGGCGGAGGCGGATTCACGAGAGCTCCGTGAGCGAAGAAGTCGTCCAGGCGCCCGCATGGGATTATCCGGTTGGAGAGCTACTTCGCTCATGACGACACGGAAAAGCAGAAAACCATGAAAAGAGCGGATCGCTCGACTGCGGCGGCGAGAGCGTCTTTGCGATCGGGTCAGTCTTGAACAAGGGTCTTCGGGAAATTGTGTGGGCGATTGGGAGATTTTGGGACAGTGGCACGCACCACCCACACGATGCCACCAGAGCCATTTTTATCCTTTTGCGCCTTTTGTCTCTTGTCGGCCAATCCGCCAGACCGTATCTCGTCCAGTGACGCCGTTCTGCGTCTCCTACCGGGAACTGAACTACTTGCAGCGGCCCTACCTTCGCGGGCAATAGAGCATTAGGCTGCGGTCATGGACACGTTCGCGTACGCAACCGGCGACATCGGCATCGCCTTGTTCGCCACCGCGATTGGCGAGTGCGCCATCGCGTGGAACGACGCGGCGATCACCGGCGTGCAGCTGCCCGAGCGTACGCCGCGTGCGACACGTGCCCGGATGGAGAAACGTTTCCCTGGTGCGCGCGAGCTTGCGCCGCCGCCGCAGGTGGGCGCGGCCATTGATGAGATGATTGCGCTGCTCGCCGGCGAGCGGCGCGATCTGTCGGCGATTGCGTTGGACATGCGCGGGGTGGCGTCGTTCAACCAGCGCGTGTACGAGATGGCGCGGACCATCGCTCCGGGCGCCACGATCACCTACGGCGAGCTGGCCGCGAAACTCGGCGATCCGGGCGCGGCGCGCGACGTCGGCAAAGCGTTAGGCGAGAATCCGTTCCCGATCGTGGTGCCGTGCCACCGCGTGCTGGCGGCGGGCGGCCGCACGGGCGGATTCTCCGGCGGCGCGGGCATCGCAACCAAACTCCGCATGCTCGCGATCGAGCGCTCGCCGGGGCCGTTGTTCGACCAGCCCGTGTCGCCATGACGGCATCGCTCGACGTGCCCGACGACCGCAGCCGCGAATCCGCGATGCCTAACGACACGTATCACCGCTGCAGGTTCCCCGACCGCGCGCAGGCCGCCGCGTTTGTGGCCGCCCTGTCGCGCTTCGTACGCGGCCCGCGCGGCGGGGCGTACCGCGACGCGACGCGCGGCGCCATCATCTGGTCGCGCACGTACGACGACTCGGATGCCGTGGACCTCTACTTGAGCGACGTCGCACTCCGCGCCACGATCGAAGCCTTCGGCGAGCCGGCCGTGCTGGAGACGGTCGACCGAACCGCCCTGCCGGCGGAGTGCGCGCTCCTGTTCACGAGCACGTCGCCCGCGTGGGGTATGGAGCAGGCCGGCGAACAACTCCGCGGCGACACGCACGAGTGACGTTGCCGCACGACGGCACCGGCGCGGACCTCGCGCCGCATCACAAACCAGCACTCACCGCGGCGTGGCTCGATCTCGCCATGCTCAACTACGTGGTCTCACCGGACGCGTTGCGCCCGTACGTCCCGCGCGGCACCGAGCTCGACGACTTCGCCGGCACCACGTACGTGAGCATCGTCGGCTTTCGCTTCGCGTCCACGCGCGTGTTCGGCGTGCGCATTCCGGGCCACGTCGATTTCGACGAAGTGAACCTGCGAATCTACGTGCGGCGCTTCGCGCCTAACGGATGGCGGCGCGGTGTCGTCTTCATCCGCGAGATGGTGCCGCGCCGCGCCATCGCGTGGGCCGCGCGCGCCTGGTACAACGAACCGTATCGCACGGTGCCCATGCGCCACACGATCCACAGGCACGCGGATGGCTGGCCCACATCGGCGCGCTACGAATGGCGCCGCGGCGGCACATGGGAAGGCCTGTCCGTCGAGACGGACGCGGATCCGGTACCGCTCGCGATCGGATCCGAGGAGGAGTTCATCGCCGAGCATTATTGGGGCTACACGCGGCAGCGCGATGCATCGACCATCGAGTATCGCGTGTCGCATCCGCGCTGGCGCTCGGCGCCGGCGCGCGCGGCTCGGCTCGATGCGGACGTCGGCGCGCTCTATGGCGCGCCGTTCGACGCCCTGCTCGCGAGCGAGCCGCGATCGGCGTTCCTGGCCGACGGGTCGGCCGTCACCGTGTACCGGCCGGTGCCGCTGCCGGACGCACGGCCCGCCTAACGTCAGGCAGGGGCGGCGCCGGCCGGTCCCTCGTCGGTGACGGTGTGCTGCTCCTCCACCTTGAACGCCGCGATGTCGAGCGCCTGCCGGATCTGCGCGACGTACTCGCGCATCGCGCGCACGCGGAGCTGGTCGCTGCCGCCCCTGCCTAACACAAGGATCATCGCCGACACCTGGTCGGCCACCATGCCGAACTGCCCTTTGAGCTGCCCCTGGAGCGGCGCCGCGATGCGCTTGATCTGCTGCGGGATCACGCCCGTCCCGCGCTGGTTCTTCACCTCCATCGCCATGCGCTCGACGTGTCCATGAATCGTTTGCATCGTCGACTGCGCTTCTTCGATCGTTTTCAGCTTCTGGAGACCCGCCCCATCGATCTTGCTGACTGCCATCGCCATCCTCCTGAGTGCACGCCGCGCCACCGACCAACGAAAGAAGACGATCGGCCGGCGGCGCGGGGAACTCAGTGCACGCGGATCGCAACCTGTTGATTGTCAGCCGGCACGTTGCGGATCTTCGGATCGCCAAAGGTGAGCGTATAGGTGCCGGGCGCGGGCGCGGTGAAGTCGAAATCGTAGATCTCGCCCGGCGCAAAAAACAGCGTCGCCGGCCGATCCGTGGCCTGACCTGCCGGCAAATCTGCGCCGTCCTTCGCAACGGCGCGCCACGTGAGCAGCGAATCGCCATGCTGCATCGAGAACTGCAACGGCGAGTCGCCGCGGATGTTGACGAGCCGGAAGCGATAGTGTCGCCCAGCCTGCAAATCGAGCGGCGGCGGCTCGGTCTCGCCATTCATGGTGGCTCTCGGGAACGGTCCAGCAATCACGTTCATGGTCGGGCCACGATCGCTGAACATCAGAATCCGGTCGACGTCCGTGCTCAGCGGATGCGCGCTGTCCACGACGACGAGGGCGCCATAGAGTCCCGACGGAATCTGATGGAACTCGTTGAAGTGCGAGTGATACATGAACGTGCCGGCGCGCGGGGGCGTGAAATGCACGGTCAGCGAATCGCCCGGCGGGATGGCCGGCAGCAGGTTGTCGGCGCTTCCGCTCCACCCTGGAACGCCATCGGCGTAGCTGTCCTCGAGCTCGATGCCGTGCCAGTGCACCGCCGCGTGATCCTGTGACTGATTGACAATCGTCACGGCGACGGGCTTGCCGCGCTCGAGCACGAGCGTTGGACCGGGCACCGGCATCGCGCCGCTCGAATCGTCGGCGCTTCCGCCTAACACAAACGCGTAGCCGGGGGCCGAGCCGTACACGTTCGGCCGTTCCCGAACGATCAGGCGAAGATGACGCTCCGCTGCTCCGGCGGCCGCCATCTGCGGGCCGTGCGGCGCGACGTGAATGCCGAGGACCAGCCCATACATCTGATGCGGGCGGTCGGACATGTGGTGCATCGCGCCGGCGCTATCCATGACGCCGCTCGTGTTGTCGAGCGACACGAGCGTGGAGAGATGTCCCGCGAAATGACAGTGAAAGATCCAGTCACCCGGACGTGTCGCCTGCCACGCGAGCATCATGGTCTGGCCGGGTGAGATGATCTCCGTGACAGCTAGTCGCTGTTGGGCGCGAGCGTACAGCGTGTCGTGAATGCCATCGCCTTTCGCGTTCACGCGAAAGTAGAACCCGTGTAGATGCATCGGGTGATCGAGTGTGCTGAGATTCACGATCCGATAGCGCGCGCTGTCACCTTGCATCATCTCGAGCCGCTCGGTGTGCGGCCACGATAATCCATTGATGGTCATGGTGGTCGTCTTGAGCCCGGTGGGGCTCAGCGAATCGAGCTGCCCCCACAGCGACAGCACGAAGATCCGATCGGGGGACACGGCGCCCGTTGGATCGATGACGATCGCGCCATTCAACTGTGAGCCGTCGTTGACACGGCCAGCCAGGGGAGCGGGCGTCGTCTTCGCGGCATAATAGTAGGTGCCGGGCACGCCGGCCGTGAAGCGCATCTCGCGCGATGCACCGGGCGCGATGATCACGCTGTCGCTGACACCGCGCGACGCGCCGAACCCGTACACCGTCATGGGCACAGCAAGCGCGTTGCGCAACGTTGCACGCACTTCCGTTCCGACCGGAACGCGGATGAGCGGCCCCGGGTTTTCGAGCGCGCGACCCGGCTCACCGAATGCCGCGACGTCGAGTCCCTTTCCGTTAGGCCCTTCCGGATACCACGTGCCGGCCCGCGCCTCGAGCGACACGGTGAGCACGCCGTGGCGCAGCGTGCCGGCGGGCCGGCGGTTGTCGTTCGCTTCGATGACGGGCAGCACATGCCGAGCAGGGGCCCGCGTGTGCGACGGAATACCGCAGCACGCGAGCGCGGCGAGGAAAGCCAGCGACATCGGGATCTCCGGGGCGAAGTGCCCGGTTGGGGGGCGGCGAGTTGTCTGCGGGGCGGCGAGCCAATGCTACGCGATCCGGCCATTTAGTCAATGGCGAGCCCCATCGGCGGCCTGTACACGGTGGGCGAGCGCGGCCATTCTTTGACTGCAGCCGTCTCCGTCCACGGCTCGCGTCGCCGCCGGATGTTTCCGTTAGGCAGCATTTGCCGGTCACCGTAGGAGTCGAGTCCGCATGCCCGTTGCCGCCGGTCCGTTCGATGTCGCCCTCAAACCGCTCACGCCGTACGACCAGGCGCCCGGCGCGCTCGTCGCCCGCAGGTCGCTCGACAAGACCTATCGCGGCGATCTCGATGCCACCTCGGTCGGCGAAATGCTCTCGGCCGGAACACCCGTGACGGGCTCGGCTGCATACGTCGCCATCGAACGGGTCACCGGAACGCTCGCCGGACGTGCGGGATCGTTCATGCTCTACCACACGGCGACGATGACCCGCGGCGCGCCCGACCTTCGCATCGCCGTGGTGCCCGACTCGGGCACGGGCGAGCTCGCCGGCATCGACGGCACCATGCACATCGATATTGCCGATGGTAAACATTCCTATCGATTCGACTACCGGATCGCGGGCAGCCCCTGAACGTGGAGCAACGTCATGAGCATCGCACAGGAATTCTTGGCGGAGTTCGACGGCGAGATGCCGTCCACACGGAAACTGCTCGAGCGCGTGCCGAGCGAACGCGGCTCGTGGAAGCCGCACCCGAAGTCGTTTTCGTTAGGCCACCTGGCGCAGCTCGTCGCGCGCATGCCGAGCTGGCTGACGCCCATGCTGCGCGACGACAAGCTCGACATCGGCGCGGGCGCCGGCTACAGCCTCGAGAAAACGGAAGCGCTGATCGGCGAGTTCGACCGCGGCGTCCGTGACGGACACGAGGCGCTGGCCTCCGCCACCGATCGCGACCTCGACGTCCCGTGGTCGCTCGTGCATGGCGACCGCGTGCTCTTCACGATGCCCCGCCGCATCGTCGTGCGGCAGCACCTGAACCACATCGTCCATCACCGCGGCCAGCTCACCGTGTACCTGCGGTTGAACGATGTCCCGCTGCCGTCCATCTACGGCCCGACCGCCGACGAAGCCTGGTGACTTGCGTTAGGCAAGCACCGGGCGAGCCGGGTGGGCGCTCCGAAAGCGCTCAACGCACTCAGTGTGCGCCTGCAGCCGCGCCGCCACCTTTCGGCTTGCGCAGCAGGATGATCGCCGGCGACGCGATCACGAAGGCCATCATGATCAGCATCCACGCATCGTTGTAGCTGAGCATCGAGGCCTGCCGCATCACCATCTGATCGATCGCGCCCATCGCCGCGTGCGCGGCCTGGAGCGGCGTGTACCCGTGCGCCATGAACCCCGCGGTAAGCGCATGCTGCCGCTCGACCAGAGCAGGATTGCCGGCGTAAATGTTCGACACGAGATCCACGCGGTGCAGCTGCGTCTGCTTGTCCACGTACGTGCTGAGTGCCGCGATGCCGAACGAGCCGCCGAGCTGGCGCGCGAGGTTGATCAATCCCGAGGCCTGCTGCGCGGTCTTGGGGTCGAGACTGCCATAGGCCGAGTTGTTGATCGGCGTGAAGAGCAGCCCGAGTCCGAAGCCGCGGATGATGAGCGCGGCGCGCGCGTCCGGCTCGCCGGCCGCGGTCGTCAGATGGCCTAACTGCCACATGGACACGAGGAAGACGCAGACGCCGATCACGATCAAGATGCGTCCGTCGACCAACGGTTTCTCGCCGTTCAAGAGTCGTCCGCAGATCACGGCCGCCACCGCAGTCGCGATGCCGCCGGGGAACAACGCGAGTCCCGTTTCGGTGGGCGTGAAATTCAAGATCGTCTGCGTGAACAGCGGGAAGATGAACACGCCGCCGTAGAGTCCGAAGCCCAGCGCCAGGAACAGAAAGATCGACGCGCTCAGCTCTCGGTTCTTGAGCACGTGGAACTCGATCACGGGGTGCTTGTTCCGCTTCGACAACTCCCACCACAGCATCGCCGACAGGGCAACGCCCGCGATGATCGTGAGACGCCAGATCAGCGGGTCCTGGAACCAGTCGTTGCGCCGCCCTTCCTCGAGCACGTACTGCAGCGTGCCGAGGCCCACCGTCAGCAGGCCGATGCCTAACCAGTCGATATCGGTCTTGCGGCGCGTCATCCACGGCGGGTCGTGCAGGAACCCCGTCACCAGGAACGTCGACGCCGCGGCGATCGGGATGTTGATGAAGAAAATCCAGTTCCAGTTGTAGTTGTCGGTGATCCATCCGCCTAACGTCGGCCCGACCGTCGGCGCGACGATGATGCCGAGGATGAAGAGCGCCTGCACCATGCCCTGCTGCTCGCGCGGGAAAACCTGGCGCAGCGTGGCTTGCGCGGTGGACAGCAGCGCGGCGCCGCCCGCGCCCTGAATGACGCGCCACAGCACCAGCTCGGTGAGGCTGTGCGAGGTGCCGCACATGAATGACGCGAACGCGAAGATCGCGATCGAGGCCGTGAGATAGTTGCGCCGCCCGAATCGCGCCGTGAAGAACGCGGTCATCGGCAGCACGATGACGTTCGACAGGATGTACGCGGTGGCGACCCATCCGATCTCGTCGAACGTCGCGCCCAGGTTGCCCGCCATCTGCGGCAGCGCCACGTTGACGATCGTGGTGTCGAGCACTTCCATGATCGCCGCGGTGATCAGGCCTAACAGAATCAGCCAGCGGTGTTTGTTCAGCTCCGCATCGGCGGCGTCGTTTGCCGCCACCGAGTCAGCGGTCGCCGCGGAAGCTCCCGATGTGCGTGATGGTGCAGTCACAGCCCAGCTCGCCTCCTGTCCCGATGCACGGCAATGCCATACGCGAGCCCGGCTCGCACGGCGCACCGTGGGCGTCGTCCGAACCGGGATCCGTAAAATGTAAACGGAGGAAGCAGGCGAGACGTGCCCGGCGGGCACGCTGAGCCGATGCTATGGCGCCGGCTCCGACAGCAACTGCGCCACGACGCGATCCTGCAGATCGTAGGCGCCTTCGCCGAAATGATGGTATCGGATCTTGCCGGCCTTATCGATGAAGAACGCGGCCGGCCAGTACTGATTCCTGAACGCCTTCCAGATCGCGTAGTTGTTGTCCATCACGACCGGATACACCACGCCCAACCGCTTGACTTCATCGCGGACGTTGGCCTCGTCGTATTCGGTCGGGAATTCCGGCGTGTGCACGCCCACCACGACCAGGCCGCGCTCGCGATACTTCTGTGCGAGCGCTTCGATGTGCGGCAGCGCGTTGAGGCAGTTGTAGCAGAGGAACGTCCAGAAGTCGACCATGACGACTTTGCCGCGCAGCGACGCGGGCGTGAGCGGCATCGAGTTGATCCACGCGCCGCCGCCCGAGAATCCGGGGAACGATCCTTCGACGTCGAGCGGCGGCAAGGGCGGCGGATCGGCCGGCTTTGCCGGTGGAGCGACATGGGGCGCGCTCGCGCTGTCGCCCGGATGGAGCAGCGCGACCAACCGCTGTTCGGCCGGCGCGGTGGCGATGCCGGCACGCGCGAACACCGCCGCGTCGCGCCCCGACGCCAGGAGCAGCACGACGGCCATCGTCGCTGCGCCTAACGCTCGACGCGCCCACAGATCGGCGCCGGCCGCGCCGCGCAGCCGCTGGAGCAGGCGTCCGCCGGCGGCAAGGACGACGGCCAGCGACGTGGCCGCGCCGGCGGCAAACGCGAGATACAGCGACGCCGAGCGCACACCGGCTCCGGCCGTGGCCGCTGCGGCGATCACGAGACCGAGGATCGGACCGGCGCACGGCGCCCACAACATCGCGACGGCGGCGCCGATGACCACATTGCCCACCGCGCCCGGCGCGCCGCCCGCCGCGCGGTCGAGCCGGGTGCCTAACCGAACGGGCAGCGCCGCCAGGAACGACGCGATCCGCGGGAACAGCAGGCTCGCGCCGATGACGCCGAGCAACACCAGCGCGACCACGCGACCGCCCTCGCTCGCGCGCACGAGCCATCCCGCGCCCAACGTTGCGGCCGACGCGACCGCCGCGAACGTGATGGCCATCCCGGCCAGCATGGGCAGCATCTCGCGGACCAGCGGTCGCCCGGTACGCGCCATCACGAGCGGCACGACCGGCAGAATGCACGGGCTCGCGATGGTGAGCACGCCGCCGAGATACGCCAACACGATGAGCGCGATCATGCGAAGGCCTCCCGCCCGGTGGGCAGCCGATTCACTCCGCCCGCAGCGCGATCGACGGCTGGAGCGCCGCCGCGCGCCGCGCGGGGATCCAGCTGGCGGCGATGGCGGTCGCCACCAGCACGGCCGCCGCGCCGCCTAACGCAAGCGGATCGGTGGGGCTCACGCCGAACAAGAGCGACCCGAGGACGCGGGTGAGCAGCGCCGCGCTCACGAGGCCCACCGCGATGCCGATGGCCGCATCGACGAGCGCGTGGCGCGCGATCATGCGCCGCACCTGCGCGGGCTGCGCGCCGAGCGCCATCCGCACGCCGATCTCGCGCGTGCGCAAGCTCACGAGGTACGCAATCACGCCGTAGATGCCAACGGCTCCGATGCACATCGCGATCAGTGCCGCGATCCCCAGAATCGTGAGCGTGAACGTCGTCCGCGCCTCGGCGTGCGTGACGAGCGCGCGCACCGGCGTCACCGCATAAATGGGCAGCGCGGGCGCGACGGTGGCCACGATACGCCGAATCGGCGCCATCAATCCGGTTTCGTCTCCCGACGCGCGCACGACGAACGCGACGTCGCGCGGCGCCCACGCCTTGCCGGCCGCGTTGAGCGTGAGGAGCGGCATGTACACGGTTTCTGTCGGCGGCTGATCGAGTCCGGCGTCACGCACGCTGCCCACCACGCCGATGATGGTCGACCACGGATCGGACACGGCCATGCGGATCCGCCGCCCAACGGGCGACATGCCCTTCCAGTATCGGTGGGCGAACGCCTCGCTCACGACCACCTCGCGCGGCCGCTGCGCCGGATCCAACGACGGATCGATGCGGTCGAACGCCCGGCCGGCGACGAGCGGGATGCCCATCGCGCGGAAGTACGCCGGCGTGACGAACGCCATCGCATGGATGCCGGGGATCGTTCCCGGGCGGAGCGGACGGTCTTCGACGAAGACGGCGCTGTCCTGATGGCTCTCGTCCATCAGCGGCAGCTTGGTCACGACGCCGGCCGCGCGCACGCCGGGCAGCGCCTCGAGCGAATCCGCGAGCTGCGTCACGAGGCGCGCGACATCCGCCGCGCCCGGGTAGTCCACGTTAGGCATCGCGACCCGAAACGCGAGCGCGTGGTCGGGCGCGAACCCGGGATCTACGGCGCGGAGCGCGGCGAAGCTCCGCGCGAGCAAGCCGGCTCCCGCCAGCAGCACCAGCGCCAGCGCGACCTGCGCGATCACCAGACCGCGCCGCGCGCCGGAGCGTGCCCGCCCGCCCGTCGCGCCGGCGCCGGTGGCGCCAAGGATGGCCGACAACGACAGCGCGCGCGCCCGCGCCACGGGGACGAGGCTCACGAGCAACGCCGCCACGGCGGCGGTGGCCACCGCCACGGCCACGACCAGGACATCCACGCGCACGTCGCCTAACCGGGGCACGCTGCGCGCGGCCCCGGCGGCGGCCAGCACGCGCACCGCGGCCAGCGCGCAGGCAATGCCCAACGCGGCCCCGATCGCCGAGATGAGCCCGGCCTCGGACAGGAACGCGCCCAGCACGCTCAACTGTCCCGCGCCTAACGCCCGCCGCACCGCCAGCTCGCGCTGGCGCCCCTCGGCCCGGGCGAGGAACAGGTTGGCGACGTTCGCGCAGGCGATGGCCAGCAGCACCACCGCGGCGCCCAGCACCACCCAGAGCACGCGCCCCACATCGCCCACGACCACCGCGCGCAACGGACGCACCACCGCCTCCATGTGCGTCACCCGGATCGCGTCCACCGTTAGGCGGCCCGGATACACGACCGGGACCGTCGGCAGGAGACGCTGCAGATCCGCCCGCGCGGCGCCGAGCGCCACACCGTCGCGCAGCCGCGCGATCCCGCGGAAGTCGAACGCCGCCGACGCCGTGTGCGCGGGGTCGATGACTAACGGAATCCAGATCGCCGTCGCCGGCTCCGGGAAGTGGAACGACGCCGGCATCACACCCACGATCGTGCGCTCCACGCCGTCGACCATCATCTGCCGGCCGACCACCGACGGATCACCGCCGAACGTCCGCTTCCACAGCGATTCGCCGATGAGCGCCACCGGCGACGCACCGGGCTGTACATCCGCATCGCTCAGTTCCCGACCGGCGCGCGGCCCAACCTCCAGGACGCGGAACACCCCCGCGGTCATGAGCGCCGCGGGCACCCGCTCGGCCTCACCGCTGCCGGCGCCCGTTGCGGTCGACGGCAGCACGTTGGCCGAGGTCGCCTCGTAGGCGCCGACGTCGGTGAAAACACGGTTGCCGGAGCGATAGACGAGATACGTCGCGTCCGATTGGTCGACGTGCGCAATGCCGGCCACCGCCAGCGTATGGGACAGGTCGACCAACTGATCGGCGTGCGCGTAGGGCAGAGGACGCAGCAACACACCGTTCACGACGGTGAACACCGCCGTCGTCCCGCCGATGCCGAGCATCAGCGTCAGCGTGGCGGAGAGCGTGAACCCGGGCGCGCGCACCAGGCGGCGCCAAGTCTGACGCAGTCGAACGAATGAGCGCATCGATCGCGATCGCCGAAGAGGTCGTGGGACAAGCTACGATGCGGTCAGGGCTTGGGCATGTCAGGTATGTCAGGATTACGCAAGTGATCCCTGACGGACTGATTGGGAATGGGGAAGCGCTCCGCTTTGGGAATGGGGAAGCGGCGGGCGACGCCGCCTTGCGGATCGGAATAACATCGATGGTCTGCGCGAACTGAGAGCCTGGGCGCGAGCCCGAACCAGGGACGGCGCTCCTTCCGAGGGGATATTGATGTTGTTCCTTTCCCCAAGGCGGCGTCGCCCGCCGCTTCCCCATTTCCCCAAGCGGAGCGCTTCCCCAAGCGAGCGACAGCGAGCGCTTCCCCGTTCGTCGCGCGCTCATTCGCACCGCGCTAGTCTATTGACAGGTGCCGGACCGGGTAGGAGTATCCGGTCCGAATCGAGTGATCCGCGGGATTGCTCGATGGCTCGACCCGCGATCAGCCAGGCCCGGAGGAACCCGATGGCCCACGCGCAGCTCCCGGTTGTCGATCACCCACGCCAGCTCACCATGCGGCAGGACGCGTGGTGGGTGCAGCCGACGGTCGTGGCCATCGTGTTGGCGTCGTTCGTCGTGTACGCCACGTGGGCCGCGTTTCAGAACGCCCACTACACCTTCGGCCCGTATCTCTCGCCGTTCTACTCGCCCGAGATCTTCGGCAATTCACCGCACGCGATTTTCGGCCCGAAGCCGGGATGGTGGCCGGGTTGGCTCCCGTTCTCGCCCGCACTCATTATTCTGCCCTTCCCCGGGCTGTTCCGCGTCACCTGCTACTACTATCGCGGCGTCTACTACAAGGCGATGTGGGCGGATCCCCCGTCGTGCACCGTGCGCGAACCTCGCCACACCTACCTCGGCGAGCATTCGTTCCCGCTGATTCTGCAGAACGTCCATCGGTACTTCCTCTACATCGCGTTCGTTTTCTTGGGTTTCCTCGCGCACGACGCGTGGAACGCGCTGTGGTTCACCGATCCGGCCACGGGGCAGACGCACTTCGGCATCGGCGTCGGGACGCTTGTCCTAACGCTGAACGTGGTGCTCTTGAGCTTCTACACGTTCGGCTGTCACTCGCTGCGGCACATCGTGGGCGGGTACCTGGACCGGCTCGCGAACCGTCCGGTGCGCCGCACCGCGTACGCGTGCGCGAGCTGCTTCAACCGCTGGCACATGCGGTGGGCGTGGTTCAGCCTCTTCGGCGTGGCGCTGACGGACCTCTACGTGCGCCTGTGCGCGATCGGCGTGCTCCACGATGTTCGTCTCCTGTGATCCCCGTTAGGCAACCGGCGCATGGCTGAGTACGAAACCGTCTCGCATGATGTGTTGGTGATCGGCGCCGGCGGCGCGGGGCTGCGCGCCGCCATCGCCGCCGTCCAGGACTCGGGCCTCACGGTGGGCGTGGTCTGCAAATCGCTCCTCGGCAAGGCGCACACGGTGATGGCCGAGGGCGGCATCGCGGCCTCGCTCGGCAACGTCGACGACCGCGACAACTGGAAGGTGCACTTCAGCGACACCATGCGCGGCGGCCAGTACATCAACAACTGGCGCATGGCCGAGCTGCACGCCAAGGAGGCGCCCGCGCGCGTGCGCGAGCTCGAGGCGTGGGGTGCGCTGTTCGACCGGACGCCCGACGGCCGCATCCTCCAGCGCAACTTCGGCGGACACAAGTATCCGCGCCTCGCGCACGTGGGCGATCGCACGGGCCTCGAGATGATCCGCACGCTGCAGGACCACGCGATCCATCTGGGCATCGACGTGCACATGGAGTGCACGGTGCTAACGCTGCTCACGGATGGCGATCGCGTGGCGGGCGCGTTCGGCTACGACCGCGAGCGCGGTCGGTTCCGGTTGTTCCGCGCGAAAGCCATCGTGCTCGCCACGGGCGGTATCGGCCGCGCGTTTCGCATCACGAGCAACAGTTGGGAATACACGGGCGACGGACAATCGCTCGCCTATCACGCCGGCGCGGCGCTGCAGGACATGGAGTTCGTGCAGTTCCATCCGACCGGCATGGTCTGGCCGCCGAGCGTGCGCGGCATTCTCGTGACCGAAGGCGTGCGCGGCGAGGGCGGCGTGCTGCGCAACAGCGAGGGTCGTCGCTTCATGTTCGACGACGTGCCCGAGAACTATCGCGCGCAGACGGCCACCGATCCGGATGAGGGCTGGCGCTACACGCAGGGCGACAAGGCGGCCCGCCGTCCGCCGGAGCTGCTCACGCGCGATCACGTCGCGCGCTGCATCATGCGCGAGGTGCGCGAGGGCCGCGGCAGTCCGCACGGCGGCGTGTACCTCGACATTGCCTGGATCAAGGAGCGCCTGCCTAACGCAGCCGACCACATCAAGAAGAAGTTGCCGAGCATGTATCATCAGTTCAAGCAGCTGGCGGACATCGACATCACGAAGGAGGCGATGGAGGTCGGTCCGACGACGCACTACGTGATGGGCGGCATACGCGTCGACGGCGACACACAGATGTCCACCGTGCCGGGCTTGTTCGCGGCGGGCGAGTGCGCCGCGGGCCTGCACGGCGCCAATCGGTTAGGCGGCAACTCCCTCTCCGACCTGCTGGTGTTTGGCAGGCGCGCCGGCGAGTACGCATCCGCGTTCGCGCGCGAGCATGGCGCGGCGGCGGTCGATGAGTCCGCGGTGTCCGGCGTGGCGCGGCGCGCGCTCGAGCCCTTCGATCGGAACACCGGCGAAGGCCCGTACCAGATTCAGCAGGCGCTCCAACAAGCGATGCAGGACCTGGTCGGCATCGTGCGCCGCGACGACGACATGCGGCAGGCGTTAGGCAAGATCGACGCGCTCCGCGCGCGCGCCCAACGCGTGAGCGTCGACGGCAATCGCGAGTACAATCCGGGATGGCACACCGCGCTCGACCTGGGCAACTTGCTCACGATCGCCGAGGCGATCACGCGCTCGGCGCTCGAGCGGCGCGAGAGTCGCGGCGGACACTTCCGCGACGACTATCCGTCGAAGGACGCGAGCTACAGCACGTTCAACATTGTGATCCGGAAGGCGAACGACGGCAGCATGCAGTTGACCCGCGAGCCCATCGCGCCGATGCCCGATGAGCTGCGCGCCGTGATCGCCGAGATGGGCTGATCGGGAGACTTGAGCGTATGGCAACGACGACAGTCGAACAGACAAGCCCGGGCGCCGCGGCGGGACCGGTACCACCCTCCGCGACGACAACGGCCACGTTCCGCGTATGGCGCGGCGACGCCACCGGCGGCGCGTTCCGCGACTATGTCACCGACGTCACGCCGGGCATGGTGGTGCTCGACGCCATCCATCAGATACAGGCCGAGCAAGCGAACGATCTCGCCGTACGCTGGAACTGTAAGGCAGGCAAGTGCGGCTCGTGTTCCGCGGAAATCAACGGGAAGCCCCGTCTCATGTGCATGACGCGGCTCAACGATCTGAATCTCGACAAGCCCGTGACGGTCGAGCCGATGCACACGTTCCCACGCGTCAAGGATCTCGTGACCGACGTGTCGTGGAATTTCCGTGTGAAGAAGCGCATCCAGCGCTTCACGCCGCGGCCACCCGATGCACCCGATGGCACGTGGCGCATGCAGCAGAGCGATGTGGATCGCGTGCAGGAATTCCGGAAATGCATCGAATGCTTTCTCTGCCAAGACGTGTGCCACGTGCTGCGCGAGCACCAGAAGCAGGATGCGTTCATTGGACCGCGGTTCCTGGTGTACGTTGCGGCGCTGGAGATGCACCCGCTCGATGTGGCCGACCGCGTGCCCGAGCTCAAAGAGTCGCAAGGCATCGGCTACTGCAACATCACGAAGTGTTGTACCACGGTGTGTCCCGAGGGGATCACGATCACGGACAACGCGATCATCCCGCTCAAAGAGCGCGTGGTGGACGAGTTCTACGATCCGATCGGGAAGTTGGTGAAGCTCTTTTCGCGGAAGCGCCACAGTTAGGCGCGGGAGGCCCCGATGTATTCGCTCAAGCCGATCACCGCCGCCGGCATTCCCGCCGCGCTGCAGAAAGCCGAGCGCTACCGGCTGCTCAACGACTCGACCGCGGCCGAGAGCATCTGCCAGGACGTGCTCGAGATCGACCCGGCCAACCAAGTGGCCCTCACGACCCTGCTGCTCGCGATCACCGACGGCTTCGCCGACAACGTGGCGGAAGCGGTGGCGCGTGCGCGCGATGTGCTGCCGCGGCTCGGTGACGAGTACAAACGGCACTATTACGCCGGCATCATCTGCGAGCGGCGCGCCACGGCGCATCTCAAGCGCGGCGGTCCGCGCGCGCACGAAGTGGCAGACGGATGGCTGCGCGAGGCCATGGCGCACTACGAGCGCGCCGAGCGCATGCGCCCGGCGGGCAACGATGAGGCCATCCTGCGATGGAATGCATGCGCGCGGCTGCTCAACCGGAGCGAGCGTCTCCACCCGCCCGTGCACGAAGAATTCGAGCCGGCGCTCGAGTAGATTGTCTTGCCTCGGCCTAACGCAAGGCCGGTTCCGTCCTCACCCTACAGGAGAAGGTCCGATGCGTGGTTCGCTCGCTCTCGTCGCCGTCGCGGCGGTCGCATTCGCCGCGGCTGCTGCTGCCCAGGATCCGGGCACGTCTGTCAAGCCGTTCGACGCCAAACGCGGCGGCAGTCCGAACGTGCACATGCTGGCGCACGTGGTGACGCACAAGGGTCCATGGAAACTGGCGGACGTCGAGATGGAGCAGGACCCGAATCGACCATACGTCTATGCCTGCGGCTTCACCAATTTCGACGTGCAGATCTATGACGTTCGCGACCCATCGCACCCGAAGTTGGTCTACACGTGGACCATCGACAATCCGGAGCTGCACCGCGGCATCGGCGCAATGGATGGCAAGTACTTCAAGATCGGCAAGCGCTATTACTACGCGCAGTCGCTGCAGTTCATGCAAGGCACGCCGGACGCAGACCTGGGCGCCGTGATCTTCGATGTCACCGGTTTGCCCGATTCGTCCAAAGTGAAGGTCGTAGCGAAAATCCGGTACCCGAAGGCACCGGGCGGATTCCACAACACGTTCGCGTACAAGCACTCCGATGGACGCGTGCTCTACTTCACGACCGTGAACGAAGGCCACGCGTTGATCTATGATCTCGACAAGGTCGTGAGCGGCGCCGACTCGAGCACGTGGCTCATTGGCGAGGTGCCGAATCCCACGCCGTTCAAGGCCTTCGGCACGGCGAGCTATCACGACTTCTACGTCGGCTACGACCCGGGCACGCACCAGGACAAGTTCTACGGCGCCGGGTTAGGCGGATACTCCGTGTGGGACGTCTCCAAGCCCGAAACGCCGAAGCAGCTCTTCACGATCACGGGACTTGGCCTCGACGTCGCGCATACGTTCACGCCATCGCCCGACGGCAAGTATGCCGTGACAGAAACCGAGTACGAGTACACGCCGCTCAAAATCTGGAACCTCACCGACGGACAGACCGGCAAGACGCAGAACCTCGACACGCCGATCAGCGGCTGGACCGCCGACTGGCGCGACCTCTCGCACAATCACGAGGTGCGCTGGCCCTATGTGTTCGTATCGGCGTACGAAGACGGGCTGCAGATCTTCGACCTCAAGAATCCGCTGGCACCAAAGACGGACGGCCATTACTTCACGTGTGAGTGCACGCACTTGCACGGATTCGGCGGCACGCCCGACAACGGTTGGGAGAGCACGATCAGCGTCGAGCAGGGGGCATTCGGCGTCGACGTGCGCAACTACGATGGACTGATCGCGCTGTCCGACATGCGCACGGGTCTGTGGTTGTTCAAAATGGATGGCTTCAAGGGTTGGAACGGACACTCGGTGGGTATGCCGAACATCTCGAGCGTGCAGGACTACGATCACGGGCCGGAAGGCGCGCCCAAGCCGGCGACGTCGCCGGGCATGGGGCACCAGTGACCGGCCGGTTGGGCGCCGTCGCCATGGCGGCGGCGCTTCTAACGCTGTCCGGCCCGGACATCGGGCCGTACGACATCCCGCTGTACGCCACGTCGAGCGCGCCCGCCGCCAAGGCGAGCGCGCGCCTCGTGTTCGCCGAATCGCCGTTCGGGGTCGCGGTCACAGCGGACGGTCACGCCCGCTACGATGCGCAGATCACCGTCGCCGGACTCCCCGCGCCGTCGTCGTTAGGCACCTACCGGGCCTACGTCGCGTGGGCGGTCTCCTCCGACCTCACCCGTTGGCAGCGACTCGGCGTCGTGACAAACGGAAAGTCGACGGTCGGCGCGGTCACGATGGACAAGTTCCTCCTCGTGATCGCCGCCGAGCGGGACTCCGCCGTCGCGACGCACAGCGGCCCGTCGGTGCTGCACGGCAGCTCGCCGAGCACGTTTCTTCAGAGTTTCCAGGCGCACACCGCGTTCTTCCACGGAGTAACGGATTGATTCGCAGCATGTGGACGACCGCGGCGCTGCTCGTTGCCGCGGTCGCGGCGACGAGCAGCGCCCAGCAGCACGACACGACCAAATCCCCCATGCCGCCGGGCATGCCCATGCCGGGCATGCCCGCGCCTCACGGGGACACGACATCCGCGCGAGACAGCGCAATGGCGATGAACATGCCGGGCATGTCGTCGACGACCATGGCGATGCCCATCCCGATGCCGAAGGGCATGGTGATGATGCCCGGGCTCGTCGGCCTAACGCCGCCCGGCGCCACGTTTCTCCCCGGCGCCGGCGTCGACCCGGCGTCGGTGCCAGCCGTTAGGCCCAGCCAAGTGATGCGGGTGAAGGATGGCGATACGCTCGACCTGACGGCGGCGCTCGTGCGACGCACGGTCGCCGGACGCCCGTACGTGATGTACGGCTTCAATGGACAGGTCCCGGGTCCGCTCCTCCGCGTCCCGCAGAACGCGACCATCACGGTGCGGTTTCACAACCGCATCGACCTGCCGAGCTCGATCCACTGGCATGGCGTGAGGCTCGACAATCGGTTCGATGGCGTACCGGGCGTCACGCAGCAGCCCGTGGCACCGGGCGACAGTTTCGTCTATCGCGTCCATTTCCCCGATGCCGGCGTGTACTGGTACCACCCGCACGTGCGCGAGGACATCGAGCAGGCATTGGGCCTCTTCGGCAACATGATCGTCGACTCGCCGGACTCGGCCTACTATTCGCCCGCCAATCGCGAGCAGGTGCTGATGTTCGATGACCTGCTCGTGAATGCCGACACGCTCATCCCGTACGGCAAGACCGGTCCAGATTTCGCGCTCATGGGCCGCGTCGGCAATGTGTTGCTCGTGAACGGCGAGCCGCGATATACGTTGGCCGCGCATCGCGGCGAAGTGGTGCGGTTTTACCTGACGAACGCCGCCAGCTCGCGCACGTACAACGTTTCGTTCGGCGGTGCGCCCATGAAAGTGTTGGCGTCGGACGTGAGCCGCTTCGAGCACGAGGAGCGGGTGCCGAGCGTCATCCTGGCGCCCGCCGAGCGCTACATCGTCGAAGTGCGATTCGACCATCCGGGACGCTACGCGCTCGTCAACGCCGTCCAGGCGATCAACCACTACCAGGGCGAGTTCGGCGCCGAGATCGATACGTTAGGCATGGTTTACGTAGACTCGACGGACGCACGACCCGACTACGCCGCTCCCTTCGACGCCCTGCGCGACAACGCCGCGGTCACGCACGACATCGACCGCTATCGCCCGTATTTCGACAAGCCGCCCGACAAACGCCTCACGCTCACCATGCGCGGCAGCGGCCTGCCGGTGGCCACCGTGCAGTTCATGAACGTCGACACCGCGTACTACGCGCCGGTCGAATGGGTGGACGGCATGCCCGACATGAACTGGCTGTCGACGAGCGATCAGGTGCGGTGGATCCTGCGCGACGACGCGACGGGAAAAGAGAACATGGACATCGACTGGCACGTGAAGCAGGGATCGGTGGTGAAGCTCGAGCTGTACAACGATCCGAAGTCGTTCCATCCGATGCAGCACCCCATCCATCTGCACGGCCAACGCATGCTCGTGGTCGCACGGGACGGAGTGCGAACGAAGAATCTCGTCTGGAAAGACACGGTGCTGATCCCGGTGGGGTCGACGGTCGATGTGCTCATCGACGCGTCGAATCCCGGCACGTGGATGCTGCACTGCCATATCGCCGGGCACCTGGGCTCGGGGATGATGACCGCACTGCACGTCGATCCCGGCCCGGCGCCCTGATTCGTTAGGCGGCGCCGCTCACGCGCGCTGGTGCGGCTCGAACATGCGGCGCCACGTGTTCTTGAGGCGGGTCAACGAGAAGCGGTACACGTCATCGTATTCGCGGGCGAGCCGCGCGCGCTCGTCGTACAGATGCGTGATGATGACGTTGCGCTCGATGATCTCGTCGACGAACCGATCGAGGCTGACGGCGGTTTGCGCGTCCGAGTCGCAGGGCCACGCCTCGGGATCGTAGTCGAACGCAAGGAAGTCCTGCGCGTACACGCCGTGCACGCGCTCGGCGAGTGTCGGCGTGTACGCCGCACCGGCGAGTAGCGCCGCGCCGTTCGCGCGCGGCATGGTTTCCGGCGGTTCGTGCCCGGCGCGCCGATAGAGCATCTCGACAGTTGCCGGGAGATTCTCGGTCTTGCCGATGTGGCTGTAGCGAATGGCGTCGGGGTACGTGAGGTCGACCTGCCGGCGCCAATGCGGGTCGGTGGTCGCGCCGATCGTCCGCTCGACGTGCGCCACGAACTCCGGAAACTGAATGGGTTGCTTGTGTCCAACGTCCGGCGCGACGCCGCGTACGGCCAGATAGACGTCTTCGGCGGTCGGCTCGTACAGATACACCTTGTCGCGCCACGCGGAGACAAACCGCGTGTACGGATTGCGCACGACCGTGAAGCGGAGGACGTCGTCGTCCTCGAGCAGTTCTCGTTGGGCAACGTCGTCGAGCTCAGTCAGCGCCGGGAGCGGCGCGTTGACTCGGGCGTGCACGAACATGCCACGCTTGGTCTGGCGGCTCATTTGCGGGTACAACGTGAGGGGCGTCAACGCGTACAAGTCGCGCAGCACCATCTTCATCGCGGTGCACGCGGCCTTCGGCACTTCGAGATAGACGACGCGGTCTCTCAGATGTGCGAAGGAACCGTATGCGAGTCGTTTTTCGACTGCTCCCGGGCTCAAACCCGGACATGCATCCAGTATGCGCGTTACGGCATACCCAAGACCCATGCGACGCCTCCACCGTGCTACGACACCCACAGATGAACTTGCTCGGCAAGCGAACTCGTCGCAAGAGTGAGGCCGCTCCATTTCATAGCGGGCCGACTCGGGAAAAACCCTGAGTTTTGGCTAACGCATGTTTCTCGTTGGGCGAAGGCCACCCTTGCGATCATCGGCGTGTCGAACCATTGATCCGCGGTCCTCGCCCTCCCTTACAATTGATGCCGACATGACGATAGGCGATTCGGTGCCCGCTCCCGCCCCCGCTCCTGTCCCCGCCGGCACTTCGAGTCCGGCTGGCCGGCGCGCGGCGCGTCCCGAGCGCTGGAGCGCGCTGCTCCAGGACATCCGATATACGCTGCGCGGGCTGCGAAAATCGCCCGCCTTCACCGCCGCGGTGGTGATCACACTGGCGCTTGGCATCGGGGCCAACGCCGCGATGTTCTCGATCGTCGACCGCCTGCTGTTCCGCGCGCCGGCAATGCTCCGCGATCCATCGTTAGTGCATCACGTGTATCTCGCGAACACGTATCGAGGGAAGGAGAACTTCAACTCGGGCGTGCAGTACCAGCGCTACACGGACTTCACGAAATGGACGACGTCGTTCAGCCGGCTCGCCGAGGTGACCGAGGACAAGCTGGCGATCGGCACGGGCGACGACGCGCGGCAGATGCAGGTGGGCATCGTGAGCGCGAGCTTCTTCGGCTTCTTCGACGCGCCGCCGGTGCTCGGCCGCTACTTCACGGCGGCAGAGGACAAGGCGCCTAACGGGACGCCGGTGGCGGTGCTGACCTACCCGATGTGGCAAACCAAGTTCGGCGGCGCGCGCGACGTCCTCGGGAAACCGATCAAGATCGGCGCGACGACGTACACGATCATCGGCGTGGCGCCGGCCGGATTCGCGGGGTTGTGGGAGAGCGACCCGCCGGCAGCATTCATCCCCATCACGGCGTATGGCCACGAGCTCGGCGCCAACTTCTTGATTCCCGGCGAAGAGTGGTGGACCACGTACCATTGGACCTGGGCGTCGATGATCGCCGAGCGCAAGCCGGGCGTCAGCCTCGCCGCGGCAACGGCGGACATGACCCAGGCGTACATCCGCAGCTATCAGGCGGCGCTGGCGCTCTCGCCCCACATGCAGCCCATCGCCATCACGCGACCGCACGCGCTCATCTCGTCGATCCTCAGCGAGCGCGGGCCTAACGAATCGAGCACGGCCAAGGTCGCGACGTGGATCACCGGCGTCGCCATCGTCGTGTGGCTCATCGCGTGCGCCAACGTCGCCAACCTGCTGCTCTCGCGCGCGCTGCGGCGCCGCCGCGAGATCGCCGTGCGCCTCGCGCTCGGCGTGAGCGACGCGCGCCTCGCATCGCAGCTCGTCACCGAGAGCGTCGTCCTCGCGCTCGCCGGCGGCGTCATCGGCATCGCCATCGCGCAATGGGGCGGCGCGCTCCTGCGTGCACAGCTTCTCTCGGGCAGCGCGAAACCGGCCGTCCTAACCGACGTGCGCACCCTGCTCTATGCCGGCGCCGCGGCGCTCGTGGCCGGCCTGCTCGCGGGTCTCGCCCCTATCCTGCAAACGCGGCGGACCAACCTCGCGTCCGATCTCAAAGCCGGCGTGCGCGAGGGCACGTATCAACGATCGCGCCTGCGCGTCGGCCTGCTCGTCTTCCAGGGCACGCTCTCGGTGGTACTGCTCGTGGGCGCAGGACTCTTCGTCCGCAGCCTGCGCCAGGTGCGCAACATGCCGCTCGGCTACGATGTCGAGCACGTGCTCGCCGTCGATCTCTCGATGCGCGGCGTGAAGCTCGATAGCGCGCAGAACATCGCGCTCCGCCGCCGCCTCCTCGAGACCACGAGCTCCGTCCCCGGCGTCGTGAGCGCCACACGGCAGCTGACGATGCCCTTCTGGAGCGAGTGGGACATGAGCTTGTACGTCGCGGGCATCGACTCGGTCGACAAGTTAGGCGCCTTCGACTTGAATGCCGTGTCGCCCGCGTACTTCAAGACGATGGGGACGCGCATCCTCGCCGGACGTCCGATCACCGAGGCCGATCGCGATGGCGCGCCGCGCGCGATGGTGGTGAGCGACGACATGGCGAAGACTCTGTGGCCGGGACGCAATCCGATCGGCCAGTGCGTGAAGGTGGGCGCCGACACGGTCCCGTGCACCTACGTCGTCGGCGTCGCCGAGAACATCAAGGAACGGCAGCTCGACAACGATCCGGGCCTCTACTATTACATGTCGATCGAGCAGTACCATCCCGACATGGGCGGCCTGTTCGTGCGCACGCGCGGTCCGGCGGTCGAGTATCAGGAAACGGTGCGGCGGACGCTGCAGCCGGTGATGCCCGGCGCGTCGTATCTCGTCATCACGCCGTTCACACAGGTGTTAGGCGGGTACACGCAATCGTGGCGCCTGGGCGCGACGATGTTCGTGGTGTTCGGCACGCTCGCGCTCGTGCTGGCGGCGATCGGCCTCTACAGCGTCATCACCTACAACGTGGCCCAACGGACCCACGAGCTCGGCGTCCGCGCTGCGTTAGGCGCGGGGATGGGCGACCTGGCGCGGCTCGTCGTGCGCGAGGCCATACAGCTCACGGTCGCCGGCGTCGCGCTCGGCTTGGGCCTCGCGCTCGTCGTCGCGCGGTGGGTCGAACCGCTGCTCTTCCATGAGTCGCCGCGCGATCCATGGGTGTTCGGTATCGTCGCGGCGGTCCTGCTGACGGTCGCCGCCGTCGCCAGCTTCATGCCGGCCCAGCGCGCCGCGCGCGCGGATCCCATGCAGGCGCTGCGCTCGGACTAACACGCGGCTCGAGGCGGGCGCGGGCGTGGCCGGGAAACACCAACGGCTACGCCTTCGTATATTGAGGCATGAGATCGCCAAGCAATCCGATCGCGAGGGCGATGCGCTATGATCGATCCTGACGTCGTCGAGTTCGCGCAGGTCATGGCGGTCATCGGCACGTTTGGCGTGGTCATGATCGGTTGCATTCTGGGCGCGATGACGGTCCTCAAACGCCGTCCGCGCGAGCGTCCCACACTGGACGAGAACCGGCTGCAGCATCTCGAGCAGGCCGTCGACGCGATCGCGCTCGAGGTGGAGCGCATCTCAGAGGGCCAGCGCTTCACCACGAAGCTGCTCGCGCAACGACAGGGCGATGGCGCCGTCGATTCCGCGGAGCCGGCGCGCGTTCCACGCAGCGATCAGACGCGATAGTTGCTCCGGCAGAGCTTGTCACCCGAGACAGCTGCAGACGGGCACGAGGGCGAGCGCACTGGACAGCCCAACGTCGAGATTCGCGCCTTCGAGTCGAGGGACATTCCCGAGGCAGTCGCGCTGTGGCGCGCGGCGGATGGCGTGGTGCTGCGCGATGCGGATGAGGCGGCTCCGCTCCGCGAGTATCTGCAACGACACGCGGCGTCGAGCTTCGTCGCCGTGTCCGGGTCGCGCGTGATCGGTACCGTACTGTGCGGACACGATGGCCGTCGCGGCTATCTGTACCACCTCACTGTCGAGCACACGCATCGCGGACGCGGCATCGGTCGCGCGCTCGCCACACGCGCGCTCGACGCACTGCGGCACGATGGCATCGAGAAGTGTCATCTCATGGTGGTCAGCGAGAACGCCGAGGCGCGGGAGTTCTGGTCGGCGCTCGGGTGGCAGATGCGGTCCGACGTCGTGCTGATGTCGTACACGTCGCCGGAGTCGCCCAACGCGTAGCCATTGCGGGGGTCGCGTCGGCCGGGATATGGTACGGCCGCCGATGTTTCTCCGACTTCACCCACACGCCCAACCGAGGTTGTCCATGGTGCGCCGCCGCATCGCACGGGGCCTGACCGTGCTCGTCATCGCCACGCTCACCGCCGGAGCGGCGGCTGCCCAGTCCGCGCCTAACACACTCACCGCGCGCGAGAAGGCCAACGGCTGGACGCTGCTGTTCGATGGCCAGACCACGTCGGGATGGCGCGGCTACAAGCAGCAGACGATGCCCGCGGGTTGGTCGGTGCAAAACGGCACGCTCACCAAGAGCACGGAGACCGAGGACATCGTCACGACGAGCGAGTACGGCAACTTCGAGCTCGACGTCGACTGGAAAATCGGCACCGGCGGCAACAGCGGCATCTTCTATCGCGGGACGGAAGAGTACGATCACGTGTACTGGAGCGCGCCGGAATTCCAACTCCTGGATGACGCGAACGCACCAGACGGTAAGAGCCGTCTAACGGCGGCCGGTTCCGACTATGCGCTGTACCCATCGCCGGCCGGCATCGTGAAGCCGGCTGGAGAGTGGAACACGACGCGGATCATCGTGAAGGGTGCACACGTGGAGCACTGGCTCAACGGCAAGAAGCTCCTCTCCTATGAGCTGTGGAGTCCGTCGTGGTCCGCGAAGGTGAAGAAGAGCAAGTTCGCGCCTTACGCAAACTACGGGATGGCGAAGCAGGGACTCATCGGGATCCAGGGTGATCACCCAGGCGTACTGGCGCTGCGCAACATCAAGCTGAAGGAATTGCACTGACCGGCAGCGCCGTCCGTTGGGGAATCTTGATGTGGCTCGGGTGTGGCATCGCGGTCCGGCGCACGCACGCGTCGGATCGCGAGTCGTATCGGGCTAACGGGGCGCGGCAAATGTTTGCGGACGTGCTCGCCGTTTGATGGTCGCCCAAGGATCGCGCGATGTGGTGGATGCATCTGTTGGGCTGGATCGCGATCGCCGCCGCGGCGGTGCACGCCGTGCGGATGTGGCAGCTCGATTACCGGCTGCAGACCATGCGACGCCCCGGGATTTCGCGCTCTGCCTACCTGATCGTCCCATTCCGCTGGCGTCGGGCGCTCTATGTCGACGAGGCGTCGCCGCTCATCACGCAGGCGTGGCAGGCCGTCGCGTGGATGTACGCGTTCGGTGTGATCGGCGCCGTGCTCATCGCGCGACGCTAGGGCGTTCGCGGCATCGGCGCGCTGCGTTGGGCAGGCGAGCGCGCAGTGCCCAACGGGGCCGATGCGATTTTTTCGGAGCTCGATGGCAGATTTGGGACGAGGAACACGTGGTCGCCGTTGGACCGGACCCGAATCGGGACACCCGCGACGGGTGCGCGCGACGGCCACCGTTGGGCGAGCGATCTCGAGACGTTCGCACCGTTAGGGATGTATCGGAACGCCGTTTGCACATGCCTCTCGACATCGCGGAGAAAGATGTTATACTGCGCCCAGCGCGACGCGATGATGGCGCGCGAGCCGGTCCTCGTTCGTGCCGCACTGGAGTGATGCACGCGGCGCGGTGACCGGTCACCGGCACCGAAACGAGCCGGTCTGTTAGGCACTCGCGGCACCGAACGGCCGGACACGGCGGATCGCGGACGAGACGCATGACCGCATCGATGCTTCGTGTTCGACGCGACGACTACACGGCGGCGTCCAGTTGGCGCCTGCTCCAATGGTGCATGACCCGCGGTGCCGATGAGTTCACGCTTGGATTTCTCGGCCCGCCGTATGTGTCCGGCACGGTGTGGGCGGAGCTCGATGAATTGCTGGCGCCGTTCCGCCGGCGCGTCGCGAGCGCTGGCGACCGGTGGATGCTCACCGGCGAGTCGGCGGCAGTGCTGCAAGCGATGCTGCCCAATGGTTTGTTGGGCGTGCGCGGCCCGGCTGCGGTGCGTGATCCAGCGGTCTATCGCGGCGGCGCGTTGATGTTGGCAATCGAGTCGGATGCGGGAGTCGGAATACTCTCGCTGCAGGACGATGACGAGGCGAGCCTGGCTCGGACAGGGTTGCCCGTGCATCGAGGAGGGACGGCGCGCTGAACAGATCGGCGCCACGGACCTCGAGTATGTGTGTGCTTCAGACGTAAAGCGGTCGTCAACGGACTACCGCGAAGCGGCTGGTAAACCATTTCACCTTTACACCGAGGGGTCATTCATGCCCACGCGGGATCGCTATCGTGAGTATCGGGAGGACCAGACCACGATCTGGGTGAGCAAGGCGGCGCGCGCCTTCCTCGATCGCGAGAAGAAACACTCGCGCGAATCAACCACGAGTGTCGTCGATCGACTCCTCCGCGAGCTCCGCGGGACGCGGCGCGGGTCGAAGAAGTAGAACAGGTCGTTCCACCATTTCGGGGGAAGAGAGTAGGCGCAACGCACTGCGTTGCCTCTGCGCTCTTCCCCCGCTCGCGTTCCCGGTACTATTTCTCAATCACGCGCGCGCCGCGCGTGATTTTCTTTACTCCGACCAGGCTGTGACCAACCGACCCGCGCCATCAGACCCGTCCGCCGCGCCGCGCCGCGGGTTTCTCGCCCAACTTGCAACCGTCATCGCCGGCGTCGCCGCGGGAACGCTCGCGCGGCCCGCTCGCGCCCTTGCCGCGGAGATGCCCAACGCACGGGTCCGCGCCGACACGAGCGCGGCCCCCAACACGCGCTGGGACCTCTCGTGGATCGACAAGATCAGGGCGCCGCACCGCCAAGTCTTCGATTCCCCCCAGATCCAGGAGGGCGATGCACTCTCCAAAGCATCGCTCTTCCTCGCCGGGTACCACGAGGTGTACGGCACCGCGGATTCCGACGTCAACGTCGTGATCGTCGTTCGCCATCGCGCCATCCCCATGGCGCTCGGGAGCGACATCTGGGCGCGCTACGACTTCATCGGCGACAACACCAAGCTCAAGGATCCGACCACCGGCCGCACGGCGAAGCGCAATCCGTTCCTCGGCGTGAAGGACGACGACAAGTACGCGCTCATTTCGCCCGATGCGTCGCTCGATGCGCTCATCGCACGCGGCGCCATCGTGCTCGTCTGCAACCTCGCGTTAGGAGGCTTCGCCTATCAGGTGGCGGACAAGACGAAGCAGCCCGTCGACACCATCAAGGCCGAGCTCGCGCACGCGCTGGTGCCCGGCGCCACGCTCGTGCCGTCGGGCATCTTCGGCGTCGCCCGCGCCGAGGAGGCCGGTTGCCACTACCTGCCCCTCACGTGATCGCGGCGTGCGTTAGCAAGCGGCGCCATCGCGCGCCGTCCATCCTGAGCGCGCGTGTCGCCGTCTCGTATGTCGCGTAAGGCGCTCGCGTTCTGGCCGCTCGCCATCTTGGTGGTGATCGCCGATTGGGTCACGAAGTCGCTGGCCGTCGCCTACCTCGAGCCGGCGCACATTCCGCATCCGCTCATCGGGACCGTCGTGCAATTGACGCTCACGTACAACCCCGGCACGGCATTTGGAATTCCTGTGGGCAGCGGCGACGCTGCGCGGGCCGGTCTGGTGGTGGTCGTGGTGATCGCTCTGGTGATTCTGTTCGGCATGTACCGGAACGCCGCCTCCTCCGATGCCTGGCTCGGCGCCGCGTTAGGCTTGGTGTCGGGTGGCGCGTTGGGCAATCTCATCGATCGCCTGCGGTCGACGCGCGGCGTCGTGGATTTCATCGACGTGCGGTTCGGCACCTGGCATTTCTGGACGTTCAACGTGGCCGACGCAGGCGTGTCGGTGGGAGCGGTGTTGCTCGCCATCGTGCTCTGGCATCACGACAAAGCACGGACATCCGGGAGGACACCATGATTCGCAAACTGAAATCCGGCGCATATCGTTTGTATTCGCGCAAGAAGAACCCGAAGACCGGCCGACGCCGGAATCTGGGCACGTTCAAGTCTCGCGCTGCCGCCGAGAAGCACGAGCGCGCGGTGCAGTACTTTAAACACGAGTAGCCGGATCGCTCCGCGTCGATCGATGGTTCATCACGCGGAAGCAGGCGTCTCTGAAAAGGACTCGAAGGATAACAAAAAGGATGCGAGGGATGGGGAAGATTGCGTCGACATCACGGTGAGCGCGACTTGCACGCCCGGTTGTCGGTTGAAAAAGCAACAGCATGAGAAGCGCAATTCGCAGCTCAGACGCGCCAGGCGGGTGTCAAAACGCCTAACGTAAGAGTATTCGGCCACTGTCGTGCAAGTCGCGCTGTCCCTGATGTCGGCGCAATCCTCCCCATCTCTCGCATCCCTTTTGTTATCCTTCGAATGGCCGGTTCAACCGGTCAATGCAACGGGTGCGGCCTCGCCGTGGTCCGTCATTCGTAGTTCGTTTCGTGTTTCCCTACCTGTGGTCCGTTCGCCGTTGTGCGTGACCAGTGCGTCGCACAACATGATGCGACTGAACAGCCCGCCACGGCCGTCGCCGGATGACGCACACCGGACGACGGACCACGGGTAGGAAAGCACGAAACGAACAACGAATGACGGACCACGGGAGCTGTCCGCTGGAGATGGAGCGTCGTCGTCAGGTCAGTTGATGGCAACCCGTTGCACGCACCAATTGAATCCGCCGTCCTTTTTCAGAGATATCCTCGCTTCCTTCGCCTCATGACCATCCAGTCCGCCTCGGATCTCGCCGGGCTTCAGCGCGCCGGTCACCTCGTCGCGCGAACGCTCGCCGAGATGCGCGGCGCGGTGCGACCAGGCATCACCACGGCCGCCCTCGACGACGTTGCCGCGCGGTTCGCCCGGGCCGAGGGCGCGCGCTCGGCGCCGCAGCTCGCGTACGACTTCCCGGGATTCACGTGCATCAGCGTGAACGACGAGATCGTGCACGGCATCCCCGGTCCGCGCGTGCTCCGGGGCGGCGACGTCGTCAAGCTCGACGTGACGCTCGAGCTCGATGGCTACATCGCCGATGCCGCAGTGACGGTGCTCGTGCCGCCCGCGGAGCGGAGCGGCCACGGCGTCGGGCGGCGCATCCACGAGAGTCCGTCGGTGCCTAACTTTCGCGACCCGGGCACGCGCGGCGTGCTCACGCCGGGACTCGTGATCGCGCTCGAGCCGATGATCACGCCGTGCCCAACGCGCGCCGTCGAACGTCGCGACGGTTGGACGGTGTGCACCGAGAGCGGCGCGCTCGCCGCGCACCACGAACACACGATCGTGATTCGACAGGGCGCGCCGTTGGTGGTGACCATGTAAGGGCTCACCGAGCGCACGGAGTGCGCACTTCCCTCTCGCCGATCATGTCACTCACACCCGGCCAACGCGCCACCCGCAGCCTCACGCTCGGCCCGGAGAAGGTCCGCGCCTTCGCCGAGCTCACCGGCGACTATAATCCGCTCCACTTCGACGAAGCGTTCGCCGCGCGTACGCGCTTCGGGAAGCTCGTGGTCCAGGGCGGGTTGACCACCGGCCTGTTGCACGCGCTCGTCGCCATGGACATGCCCGGGCCCGGCACGGTGTTTCTCAGCCAGAACTGGAAGTTTACGGCGCCTGTCTACATCGGCGACACGATCACGGCCGAGGCAGAGGTACTGAGCGTGCACGCGACAAAACCGGTCACGCAGCTGCGCATCATCGTGCGCCGCCAGACGGGCGAAGTCGTATTGGACGGCGAGGCATGGTGCTACACCTTCTCGGGCGACGCATGACCGGCGCCCAAGCGCGCGTGTAAATTACGAATAGCCTGTCGTCGCCCTCACGCGCGGCGGCAGTGGCTCAGTTCTTCACGGCGCCCGCGTTCCAAGCGGCGCGCACCGATCGCGAGTGCACATGTCATCTCTCGATTCGTTTGGGAGCCGTTCGACGCTGAACGTCGACGGCACCTCCTACACCATCTTCCGCCTCGATGCAACGGGCCTCACCTCGCTCGGCGGAGCGCGCATCGACCGGCTCCCGATTTCGCTCCGCGTCTTGCTCGAGAATCTGCTGCGCAACGAGGACGGCGCCTTCGTCAAACGCGACGACATCGCGGCGCTTGCCACGTGGGATGTGAACGCCTCGCGCGAGCAGGAGATCGCGTTCCGTCCCGCGCGCGTGCTGCTGCAGGACTTCACGGGCGTGCCGGCGGTGGTGGACCTGGCCGCGATGCGCGACGCGATCGCCCGGTTAGGCGGAGACCCCACACGCATCAACCCGCTGCAGCCCGCCGATCTGGTGATCGACCACTCCGTGCAGGTCGACGAATACGGCACGGAAGCGGCGCTACTCATCAACACCACGAAGGAATTCGAGCGGAATAGCGAGCGCTACGCGTTTCTCCGCTGGGGACAGCGCGCGTTCCGCAATTTCAGCGTCGTGCCGCCGGGCACCGGCATCTGCCACCAGGTGAACCTCGAGTACCTCGGCCGCTCCGTGTTCAGCGCCGAGCAGGACGGGGTGCGCTCCGCGTATCCGGACTCGCTCGTGGGCACGGACTCGCACACGACGATGATCAACGGGTTAGGCGTGGTCGGCTGGGGCGTGGGCGGTATCGAAGCCGAAGCGGCCATGTTAGGCCAGCCGCTCTCGATGCTCGTGCCGGAGGTGGTCGGCTTCAAGCTGCACGGCCGGCTCCCGGCCGGTGCCACCGCAACCGACCTGGTGCTCGCGGTGACGCAGATGCTCCGCAAGAAGAAGGTGGTCGGGAAGTTCGTCGAGTTTTACGGCGTAGGCCTGTCGTCGTTATCGCTCGCCGACCGCGCGACCATCGGCAACATGGCGCCCGAGTACGGCGCGACGATCGGCTTCTTCCCGGTGGATGACGAGACACTCAAGTACCTGCGCTTCACGGGCCGGAGCGACCAGCAGGTGAAATTGGTCGAAGCGTACTGCAAGGCGCAGGGGATGTTCCGCACGGACGCGTCGCCGGAGCCGGTGTTCAGCGACACGATCGAGCTCGACCTCGGTACCGTCGAGCCGTCGCTGGCGGGTCCCAAGCGCCCGCAGGACCGCGTGCCGTTGGCCAAGGCCAAGGGGATGTTCGCCGAGTCGCTGCAGAGCGAGCTCGAGCGGTTAGGCGAGGGCCGCGCGGCGGCCCCATCGTCGGGCAATGGTGGATCGGGCGGCGTCGGCGTGGCGGCGACGGCCACGGCCGCCGGCGTGAGCGTGCGCATGCGCGGGCACACGTTCACGATCACGCACGGATCGGTTGTAATCGCCGCCATCACCAGCTGCACGAACACGTCCAACCCATCGGTGATGATCGGCGCCGGGTTGCTGGCCAAGAAGGCGGTCGAGAAGGGCCTAACGGTGAAGCCGTGGGTCAAGACGAGCCTCGCGCCCGGCTCGAAGGTGGTGTCGGACTACTATCGGAAGTCCGGCCTCATGGCGCCGCTCGAGCAGCTCGGCTTCTACCTCGCGGGCTACGGGTGCACGACGTGCATCGGCAACTCCGGGCCGCTGCCGCCCGAGATCGCCGACGCCGTGGAGCAGCACAAGCTCGTGGTCGCGGCCGTGCTCTCCGGCAACCGCAACTTCGAGGGCCGAGTGAACGCGCTCACGCGGTTCAACTATCTCGCGTCGCCGCCGCTGGTGGTCGCGTACGCCCTCGCGGGTCGGATGGACATCGACCTGGCCACCGAACCGTTAGGCGTCGGCACGGACGGGCCCGTGTTCCTGCGGGACATCTGGCCGTCCTCGAAGGACGTGCAGGACACGATTCTGTCGTCGGTGAAGAGCGAGATGTTCATCACGGAATACGCGAACGTGTTCGACGGCGACGAGCGGTGGCGGGCGCTGCCGGTGCCGACGGGCGATCTGTACGCGTGGTCGGAGGATTCGACGTACGTGAAGAATCCGCCGTTCTTCCAGGACATGACGCTCGAGCCGCCGCCCGTGAGGCCGATTCGCGGCGCGCGCGTGCTGGCCATGCTCGGCGACTCGATCACGACGGACCACATCTCGCCAGCGGGGTCCATTCCGGTGAAGAGTCCGGCAGGCCAGTGGCTCATCGCGCAGGGCGTCAAAGCGTCCGATTTCAACTCGTACGGCTCGCGCCGCGGGAACCACGACGTGATGATGCGCGGCACGTTCGCGAACATCCGGCTGCGCAACGAGCTCGCGCCGGGGACGGAAGGCGGCTGGACGGCGGCCGAGGCGGGTGCAACGCCGGTCACGATCTTCGACGCGTCGGTGTCATACCAGCAGGCGGGCACGCCGCTGCTCATCATCGCGGGGAAGGAATACGGGACCGGCTCGTCGCGCGACTGGGCGGCCAAAGGCACGCTGCTGTTAGGCGTATCCGCGGTGATCGCCGAGTCGTTCGAGCGGATCCATCGGTCGAACCTGGTCGGCATGGGCGTGATCCCGCTCGAGTTCGTGGACGGGGCCACGCGCCAGTCGTTAGGCCTGACGGGTTTCGAGACCTACGAGATCGATGGGCTGTCGAACACGCTGGCGCCGCGGGCGACGCTCACGGTGCGCGCCACGGGAGCCGACGGGACGGTGAAGACGTTCCAGGTGCGCTCGCGGATCGATACGCCGGAGGAAGCGACGTACTATAGGAATGGCGGGATTCTGCCGTATGTGCTGAGAAACCTCGCGAAGGGAAGCGTTCGTTAGGCGAGGGAAGCCGTCGCTCACGCTCCCTGGGGGAAGAGGGAAGCGGCGCCTGACGGCGCCTGAGGGAAGAGGGACGTGCTCGACGTCTACCGGCGCTCGAGGCGCGAGATCAATCCCCCACTTCCCCCAGGCGCCGCACGGCGCCGCTTCCCTCTTCCCGCAGCGCGCGCACAGCGCGCGCGCTTCCCTCGTTACACGATGTGCTTCCCTTCCCCCGTCTCCCGCTCGCGCTTCCTGAGCTCGCGCGCCACGAACACCGTCCGATACACCGCCGTTCCGATCGAGCCGGCGCCGATCAGCACGATCACCGTGAGCAGGATCGCGCCGTTGTGCCAGTGCAGCGCGCGGGTCGCCGGACTGTCGACGATGGACGCCAGGCCTAACAACACCAGCCGCTCCGCGCGCTGCATCACGCCGCCGCGGCAGTCCACCCGCACGCCCTCGCCCTTGGCCCGAGCGTAGCTCACCATCAGCGAGCCGCCTAACGCGAGGATCGTCGCCGTCATCGCCAGCGGCACCGCCTCGAAGTACACCGCCAACCCGATGAATGCGAACATCTCCGCGAACCGGTCCAACATCGAATCGAGAAACTCGCCGTAGTCCGACGCCACCCGTCGCGCCCGCGCGATCCGGCCGTCGATGATGTCCGCCACGCCGCCTAAGAGCACGAGCCAGCCGCCCAACGCCAGCGATTCCTTGGCGTACGCGAAGCCGGCGAAGAGGCCCATCAGTCCGCCGAAGTAGTTGAACAGATCCGGGGACAGGCCCCACGACACGAACGCACGTTCGGCCGGCGAGATCAGCCACATGAGCCAGTCGCGCACCCACGTGCCCAACAAGAACGTCGTGGGCCGGCGCGCCACGTCCGCATCCACCGGACGGTTGCGCGAGACCACGGCGAACACAGGCATGGTCAACAGGAACATTCCGGCGAGTATCAGCGCCGCGTACGTCGTAGGCGTCATTTCAGCTTCGTCGTTGTGGTCGAGATCGGAGGTAACGAATCGCCTTAGGCCAAAGGAAGATGAGTGGCCAGCGCCGCTCGCGCTCGGTCAGCTCGACCGAGACTCCGCTGCGGCGGGCGATCTTCTGAAGAATGTAATCGAGCCAGTCGTCGTATAAAGCGATGTACTTGAGCCACCGGGAGGTTGCGCGAGCTTCGCTACGCCGGAAATACATGGCGGCACGGAACTTGGCCCACTTTCCAATTGGCGCCACCGCGGTGTAGACTTTACCATCCCGTGTAAGTATCCTTTGCTGGACAAGTTGGTCCAACAACGCAGTATAGACTGGTATCAACGTCTCACGCTGCGCAGCCAGCAACATATCGACGCGCTCACTCCCTTCGGGTCGGATCTCTGCAGCAAACGACGTCTCGAGCAGGACCCGGCAGTACGCATCCACATCGAATTGGTGGGGTAAGTAAGGCGAGCCCCACGCGAACGTCGCGATGCGCGCGCCGACTAGTAAATCGGTAACGCGTTCAGTGCTCTCTTGGTCGCGCGTCCACGCAACTTGCACGTGTTGAAATAATCTGCCCAACGCGAAATGATCTCTCGCGTGGGCCGATGCAGCGAGGCGAAAATCGGACCACGAATACACGGCGCACTTCGCTTCGAGCGCCGGCGTGACACCGGGGACGCTGACACGGATGACGTTGGGCGCAAGGACGCGGTTGAGCACCGTGGCCACTCGCGGGCGAAATCGCACCACACCACGCGAGGCGAGTGAGCGGTAGGCGTCCCGATAGCGATCCACGATCACGAAGAAATCGTGCGCGCTTTCAGGCTTAGGCTGTGAATGTTGGGCGTGAGATCCGTAGTGCACCACCGCGACCGTGGTACTCCCACACGCGTCCGCGAGAAACGCAGCAAGCTGGTCCGTGCGAGGGGTTCGTGCACTGTCCAGTCCCGTCGCGAGCTCGGCGCGAAGCACCGGGACCGTCGGCGGACACAGGTGGAACGGCTCGTTAGGAGGACGCATCACCAGCCGCGGCTTGGGCTCAGGACCGGCGTATCGCGTCGAGCGCCGCCGTCATACGCTGGTGCAGCATGTCGATGAACGCGTCGACCTGCGCATTATCGGAGGGAGGATCGAAAGGTCCGAGCACGACGACACGAATGTGGGTGTCGGCAAAACGCACGAAGGAGTCCGCAAAGGTTCGGATGTGCGCCATGCCGTCGGCCACTACACAATAGATGGGTCGGGAAGCCCGCGCGAGCGTGATCCGGAGACCGTTGCGCATGAACCGCCCAATGCGGCCATCATCCGTGCGGTGACCTTCCGGAAAGATGAGCAGTGATTGCTCGCCGCGCGCAACCTGGTCGGCAGCGTCGGTGAGCGAAGCCAGCTCGGGACGCGTGAGCGTTCGCTTCTGCGAGAGGAACGGGAAGCGCGCGAGACGAGTGAGGGGCGAGATACCAGGAATGCCGCGACGGTAGCGATCGCGGGTTGGGATGAGTGGGTACGGTCCGGTGACGAGTGAAAGCCCAAGTGGGATGTCGAGCACCGATTGGTGATTCATCACCACGATGCAACTCTCGGTGGGTGGGAGCCGTGATCCGTTGGTCGTAAGGCGCACGCCTGCGAAGACGCGCGCCATGCGCAGAGTGGTGAGGGCGTGAAAGTGGAGCCAGGCGCGCACCATTGCCCGGCGACGCCGCGGGACGAGGACGATGGCGGGCCACAGCAGCACACGCTGCCCAAGCCCCATGATGAGAGTCAGGTAGCAGAAGTAGATGATGAAGAAAATGCCGCTGCGCAGTACGCGCCCGATTCGCACTAATCGGGAACCGGAGCGGGAGGAGTCGGGAAAGGGTGGTGTGGGTGGAGGTATGGCCTGGTCCGGAGACGTTGCGTGCTGTGGAGACAAGCCGGCGCTCTCGGCATTCACTTGGAGGTCACCCATGGCAACACGAGTCGAAGCGCAGACGAGCATGAGCGTCTCCGACTACGATTACAGTAGCTTCTTTTATTCGTCGAGCGATGACCCGTTCGCGATCCTGGAGCCATACAACGAGTGGTACACCCGCGCCGTGCAGCAGGGTTACTATCTGTTCGCACAGGCGATGTCAACGCCGCCGCAGAGTTGGGTGCACCTCACTGAAGGATTGCATCACCGGCACGTCAAGCTTCTCAATCTGTCGTCGTACAATTATCTCGGGCTCTCGTATCGCCCCGAGGTGATCGCGGCTGCGAAGGCAGCTCTCGATCAATATGGCTTGGGCGCGGCTGGTTCGCCCATCCTGAGCGGCACGATGGACGTCCACGTGCAGCTCGAGGAAGCCATCGCCCGCTTCAAGCGCAAGGAAGCCGCGATGGTGTTCCCCACCGGCTACAGCACCAACGTGGGCATGATCTCCGGTCTCATGCGGCCGGGTGACTGGGTCATCGCCGACCAGAATGCGCACGCGAGCATCGTGGACGGCGCCATTCTGTCCAAGGCAAACGTCCGCTTCTTCCGGCACAACAGCCCCGCCGATCTCGAGAAGAAACTACGCTCGACCACGGGCAAGAAGCTCGTGGCCATCGAAGGCGTGTATTCGATGGACGGCGATGTGTGCCCGCTGCCCGAGCTGGTGCAGGTCGCGAAAAAATACGGCGCGCGCATCATGCTCGACGAAGCGCACTCCGCGTTCCTCTACGGGCCCAACGGACGCGGCGTCGCCGAGTTGTACGGACTCGAGGATGAAGTCGACGTCCACATCGGCACGTTCTCCAAGGCGCTCGGCGGCCAGGGCGGATACGTCGCGGGCTCGAAGAACCTGTACAACTACCTCAAGGGCTTCGCGCGGTCGCGCGTGTTCTCGTGCGCGCTCTCGCCCGTCGTGACCGCGGGCGTGCTGCGCTCGCTCCAGTTAGCACAAGCCGAGCCCGAGCTGCGCACGAAGTTGTGGGAGAACGTGAAGCACATTCGCGGATGTCTCGAGGATGAGGGCGTGGATGTGGGCGATTCGACCTCGCAGATCATCCCGATCATGGTGAAAAACGACCGGCGCATCTTCGAGCTGTGCCACGAGCTGTTCCGCGCCGGACTGTACCTGCAGCCGGTGATCTATCCCGCCGTCGCCAAGCATCGCTCTCGGTTTCGTGTGTCGATCTCGGCGGGGCACACCTTCGACCAACTCGACGAGGGCGTGTCGATCCTCGTCCGCGTCCTTCGTGAAGAGGGGATCCTCGTATGAGCAGCAAGAATGACGGGTTCGTTCAGTATTACTTCCGCGACGCGATCGGCGGATTCTTCGAGTTTCCCACGGAGAACGCGCGCGCGATTCTGCCGCCGGATCTGCAGCCCATCGAGCCGCACCACGGCTCGAGCGTGCTGAGCGTGATGGCGTTCGACTTCCACCAGAGTCCGGTGGGCGAGTACGGCGAGTTGATCTTGTCGATTCTCGTCTCGCCGCGCGTCGAGCAGGGACAGCCCTGGCCGCGGTCGGCGTTCTATCCGTTCCGGTTAGGCACCACCACGCGCGAGTCGCGCGAGCACGCCATCGAGCGGTGGCACCTGCCGCACTACATGCAGGACATCTCGATCGCCTGGGAGCGCGGCGACGGCCACATCACCATCCACGCCACGGATCGCGGGCAGTCGATCGTCGACATGACCGTGACGGAACACGAGTGGTCGACGGTGGAGCACCGCTACCAGGCGTTCATGAACGACGACGAGGGTGCGTATTCGTCGACGATCATCATGCAGGGGCAGTTCAGCGAGAACGAGGAAGAGCGCGGCGGGATCCAGATCCACTCGCAGGCGATGACCGATCTGCTCGAGGACTGGGAAGTGGACGTGACGCCGTTCCGCGAGCTGTGGATGAAGAACGGGAAGCAGACCTTCCACCCGCTGCAACAGCTGGCCAGCTACGCGCGGCGATGACGGACGTCTGCGTCATCGTGAACCCCGCCTCGGGTAAGGGGCGGGGCGCGAAGGCGGCGGAGCACGTGAAGCGGGCATTCGCCGCCGTCGGGGTCACGGACATTCGAAGCACCTCCGCGAAGGGCGACGAGAAAAGCGTCGCCCTTCGCGCCATCCAGGACGGGGCGCGCACGATCGTGGCCGTGGGCGGCGACGGGACGTGGAGCAACGTGGCCAACGCGATTCTGAGTGCGGGTGCTCCCGTTAGGCTTGCACTCGCGGCCGCCGGCACGGGCAACGACTTCGCCAAGACCGTCGGCGCACCGGCATCGGACTACGCGGCCACCGCGCGACTCGCGGTCGACGGGCCCGACGTGGCCGTGGACGTGGGACGCATCGAGAACCGGTTCTTTCTCAACGTGGCCGGGTTCGGGTTCGACATTGCCGTGCTCGAGCAGGTCGAAACCGTGAACTGGCTCAAGGGCGACGCGTTGTATTTGTACTGCGCACTGCGCCAGTTGTTTGGGTATCGCGGCATCACCGTGGACGTCGCACCGCACGGACCCGCGCCGCACCTCATGCTCGTGATTGCTAACGGGAAAAACTTCGGCGGCGCATTCCGCATTGCGCCGGGCGCGAGCGTCACCGACGGGTTGCTGGACGCGGTCGCGATCGGCACGGCCTCGCCGATGCGCCGCATCTCGCTTTTCGGCGCGGCCACGAAGGGGACACACGTCACCAAGGCCGAAGTACGCACGACGCAGGCGTCGAGCTTCACGCTCTCGTTCGGCGCACCGCCGGCCTACGAGACCGACGGCGAGTACAACCGCGCGAGCTCGGCGACGCTCGAGGTGCGGTGCGTGCCGGGCGCGCTCCGCGTGGTGACGCCGGCGTTGACGTGAAAGCCATCACGTTTGCGGCGCCGATCCCACGCTACCTCGCGACACGTGCCGGCGGCCGGGTGTCGGATCGGTTTTACCTGGGCGCGCTCGCGTGCACGCGGTACGGGGACGTGGATGACCCGGCACTGCCGTCCGAGCACTGGGTGCGCATCCGCACCCGGTTAGGCGGCATCTGCGGCAGCGACCTCAACGTCATCACGCTCAAGGCGAGTCCATCCACCTCGCCGTTCTCGTCGTTTCCGTTCGTGATCGGGCACGAGAACGTGGGCGAGGTCGTTGAAGTGGGCCGTGCCGTACGCAGCGTGACGGTCGGCATGAGGGTGACGGTGAATCCCCTGCTCTGCTGCGAGCCGCGCGAGATCGCGCCGGCGTGCGAGGCATGCGCCGCGGGCGATCATTCGCGGTGCGCACATTTCACCGACGGCGCGGTGCCGCCCGGGATGTTGTTAGGCACGACGCGCGGACTGGGCGGCAGCTGGGGTGAGCGGTTCGTGGCGCACGAGTCCCAGGTGGTGCCGGTGCCCGAATCGATGAGCGACGAAGAGGCCGTGCTCGTCGAGCCCTTCGCGTGCTCGGTGCACGCCGTACGCGCGAATCTGCCGGCGGACGGCGCGCGTGTGCTGGTGATCGGCGGCGGGTCGATCGGGCTGCTCACGGTGGCCGCGCTGCGCGCACGTGCGCCGCGGGCGCACCTCACGGTGCTGGCGCGCCACGAGTTCCAGCGCGACCGCGCCCAACGGTTAGGCGCGGAACGCGGGGTCGACGCGCACGGCGACTATCTGCCGGCGCTGGCCGAGGCGGGCGGCACGCGGCTGTTGAAGCCGATCATCGGCAAGCCGGTGGGCGTGGGCGGATTCGACCTGACCTTCGTCTGCGTCGGCGGCGCCGCGGCCATGGACGATGCGATGCGCGTCACACGCGCCGGCGGCACGATCGTCCTGTTAGGCAACTCGAGCACGATGCCCGGCATCGACTGGACGCCGCTCTGGCTCAAGGAGCTCACGGTGCGTGGCAGTCTGTGCTACGGTGCGCACCCCCACGCGAGCCCGGCACGATCGGCGTTCCACGACGCGGCGGAACTCATTGCGTTAGGCCGAGCGCCGATCGGCGACTTCGTGACGCACACCTTCCCGTTGGCGAGCTATCGCCGCGCGATCGACGTCGCGCGAAGCAAGCGCGCGGAGCGCAGCATCAAGGTCGCGTTCCGGTTAGCGAAATAAGTGATCGCTTAGTTCACATAGCGCAAAATCGATGCGGCCGGATGTGCTTTGGTAACGCGGCTCCGACGGGCGGCGTGTATCCTCGCCCATGGCCACTTGTGCATGGCGAGCCGAGGAGGAGAGCTTATGGTCATGGCACCCGCACACGCGAGATGGACGGCCGAGATGGTGCACGAGCTGCCCGACGACGGCAACCGATACGAGGTTGTCGGCGGCGCGTTGCTCGTGAGTCCTGCACCGTCGTGGCCGCATCAGGGGGCGATCCGGGAGCTGTTCTTGCGGCTGCATCCCTATATCTCAGCGCACGCGATCGGGACGGCAATCTGGGCGCCCGCGGACGTCGAGTTCGACGAACACAATATGGTCGAACCGGATCTCTTCGTGGTGCCGCGTGTGGACGGGCGGACGCCGCGATCGTGGCAAGAGGCCGAACGTCTGATCCTGGCTGTCGAGGTTTTGTCGCCGCGCAGCAAGCGTGCGGACCGACTGGTGAAGCGCCACTTGTATCAGCGTCGGGGCGTCCCGGAATATTGGATCGTCGACCTCGAGGCACGGGCCATCGAACGCTGGCGCCCAACGGACGATCAACCCGTCGTATTCGCCGATCATCTGGCATGGCGGCCCGAGGCATCCGCGCCGCCGCTCGAAATCGGTCTGGCCAACTATTTTCGAGATGTGTTAGGCGACTGAGGCCGCGGGCGTCGCGCGGTGCTGAACGACGCAGCGGAACCAATCCGGCAGCGTCGGGGCTTTGTTCGTCATGTGTGTCCGTTGCGTCGTCCTCTGACCGCCCGTAGCATTCTCGTGTCTCCCACCCTCTTCGGAGGCTTCATGCCCCTCTCATCTCTTCGGGTTGGCGCGTTGGCGGTGCCTGCTCTGGCCATGTCGCTCGTCGCCGGCGCCGCGCACGCGCAGGACTCGACGAAGGCGATCAAGGTCGGTGACCAGGCACCGGACTTCACCGCCGTCGGCGCCACACGCTATGGCGTGCTGAAGGACTCGGTCAAGCTCTCCGAGTTCCGCGGACAAACCGTGGTGCTCGCCTTCTTCTTCAAGGCGCGGACGAAAGGCTGAACGGTTCAAATGGAGGCGTACCGTGATCAGTACGCCAAGCTCTTCAACGGTGGGAAGAAAGTCGTTGTGCTCGCCATGAGCCTGGACCCGGATACGACGCTCGCATCCTGGGCGCGCGACGAAGCCTTTCCGGTCCTGTTCGCGAGCGATCCGAACGGAGAGGTGGGGAGGAAGTACGGGATTTTCAATGAGAAGTACAAGCTCGACACGCGCGTGCTGTACGTGATCGACCCGACGGGCAAGGTGACGTATCGGGCCATGCCCTTCCAGGAGCTCGCGGCCAAGGCGTACACCGAATTGGGAGACGCGGTCGCCAAGACCGACGGTGCGCAGGGTGCGGGAGCCGGGTCGGGATCGCCGTAGGAGGACGTCGCATCGCGGCTCGAGCCGCAACGAGACCGGCCGGATCGACTTGACGAACCGGCCCGGCGAGGGCGAGGATGGGAGTGCATGTCTCCCGCCTCGCCCTCGTCATCATCCCGCGGCCGGCCGGCCGCGGCGTCCGGGCGCACGCGTCACGCGTCGGTGGCGGCGCGCGGCCTGCTGGCCGCGGCCGAGCGCGACCTGCAGCAGATCATCCTCGACATCCACGACGGGCCGGTGCAGGACATCTTCGGCGCGCTGTCGCAGATCCAGGTGCTGCGGCACCGTGCCGACCTGCAGTCCGGCGACCCGGCGATGGTGCTCGCGCGCGTGGCCGCGTCGCTCGAACGTGCGTTAGGCGAGATCCGCAACTTCATCGGCGCGTTCCGGCCCCCGGAGTTCGAGCGGCGTCCGTTAGGCGCAATCCTGGAGCAGCTCGTGGTGCAGCACGAGTCGCTCACCGGCGCCACCGTCGATTTCACCATGACGACGCCCCTCCCGGACCAGGTGCCGCTGTCCCTCAAGATCTCGCTCTACCGCATCCTCCAGGAGGCGCTCGCCAACGCGACGCGGCACGCCGGGGTGACCCACTTCGAGGTATCGGCGCGCGCCAACCGCCGCCACATCGTGGTGCAGGTGCGCGACCACGGCAAAGGGTTCGACGTCGCCAAGGTCCTCAAGAAAGAAGTCGACGTGGGCGTGGCCGGCGGCCATTTCGGGCTGCGCGGCATGCGCGACCGCGTCGCGATCATGAACGGCAAGATGTCGATCAGCTCGAGCCGCGCGGGCACGGTCGTGACCATTCAGCTGCCGCTCACGTGAGCGAGGCCGCCGCGTGATCAAAGTGTTGTTGGTGGACGACCACCCGCTCGTCCTCGAGGGGCTGCGCGGACTCATGGAGTCCGAGCCCGGGATCGAGGTAGTGGGCACCACCACCGACGGCGCGCGCGTGGCGGACCTCGCGCGGCTGCACCGACCCGACGTCGTGGTGCTCGACCTCGAGTTAGGCGCGACCAACGGGTACGACGTGCTCACGCGGCTGCGCGCCGAGCAGGTGCCGGCGCGCGTGCTGGTGCTCACCGCGTACGGCGACGGCGAATCCCTGCGCGCGGCGCTCGAGCACCACGCGGACGGCATCGCGCTCAAGACCGACAGCCCCGCGCGAACGATCGATGCGATTCGCGCCGTGAACGCGGGCGTGCTCGTGTTTCCGCAGGCGGCGCGGCGCTGGATGCGGAAACCCGCGGACCACGCGGTGGCGGGGCCGAGTGCGCTCTCGGACCGCGAACGCGAAGTGTGGGGGCACCTGGCGTCCGGGCTGTCGAACGCGGCGATCGCGCGCAAGTTAGGCGTGAGCCCGAGCACGGTGAAGTTCCACACGCAGAACCTGTTTCAGAAGTTGGGCGTGGGAAACCGCACGGCGGCGGCGGTGGAGTACGAGAAGCAGATTCCGGCGGCAGCACGGGGGCGGAGCCGCGGCTGATCGCCGTTCGCCTTACGGCGTGCCCGCGGGCACGCCGCGAATGTGCTCGGCGTGTGCGTACACGTTGGCCGTGTGCCCGCGCAGTAGCCCGATCAGCGTCACGTTCGCGGCCTCTGCCAACCGGATGGCGAGCCCCGTTGGGCGCGACACGGCCGCCAGCAGCGGCACGCCGGCCACGGCCGCCTTCTGCACCAGCTCGTAGCTCGCGCGGCTGGTCATGATGAGAAAGCCGATGCTCGCATCCGTACCGTCGCGCGCGAGTGCGCCGATCACTTTGTCGAGCGCGTTGTGCCGCCCGACGTCCTCGCGCACCACGCGAATCGTACCGTCGAACGTGCACCAGGCCGCCGCGTGCATGGCGCCCGTGGCGCGGTTGTATTCCTGCCGCGCGCCGAGGTCGGCCTCGGCGCGCCAGAGCGCGGCCGCATCGAGAGGCTCGCGCCATGTCACGGTGCGTGGCTCGCGCAGCGCTTCGGAGATGGTTTCGACGCCGCACAACCCGCAGCCGGTGCGCCCCGCCAACTGCCGTCCGCGCGTCGCCAACCGCTCGCCGACCTCGGCCGGCACGGTGATCTGGAGCTCGACGCCCTGTCCGTGCCTCACGACCTCGACACGCTCGAGGTCGTTAGGCGAGCGGACGACCTCCTCGGAGAGGCTGAACCCGACGGCGAAGTCCTCGAAATCGTCGGGCGTCGCCATCATCACCACGTGCGGCCGCTGGTTGTACACGAACGCCACCGGAACCTCCTCGGCCACCGGCGCGTCGCCTGACGAAACGACCGCGCCATCGAGTCGCTCGAAGGCGCGGTCGCGGACGGGCCGGCTGTAGCCGAGTCCGAACAGCGGGTGGTCCGGCCTGAGGGCCGGAGGCGGCTGGTCGCTCACGGCGCAGACCCGCGCACCGGGCGCTGCCTAACCGTGTCCATCCCCGGCTCCGTTGCCGCCGGTGCGGTGCCCATCGCCGCCGCGCGGCGCCGAGCCGCCTCCCTGGCCGTTGCCGGCGCCGCCGCCCGCGCCCATCGGACGTGGGCCCCGATTCTGCACGAAGCGCCACCCGAACCGCCCCTTGATGCACAGGTTGCCGCGGGTGATGTCGTGATCGAGCGGCGACGTGACGCGCACGATCTCGTTGTCCTGCACGTGGAGCTCGAGCGTGCATCCAACGCCGCAGTACGGACAGATCGTGCTCACCTGCGTCTGCTTCGATTCGTCCCACGTGCCCGCCTCGCGTCGGTCGAACTCGCTCTTGAACATCAGCGCGCCCGTTGGGCACACGGCGATGCAATTGCCGCAGTATACGCACGCGGATTGCGGCAGCTCCACGGCGAACTCGGTGGAGATGCGCGCGTCGAACCCGCGTCCGGCGACCGCAATCGCGAACGTATTCTGATAGTCGGTGCCGCACGCCTCGACGCACTTGTAGCACAGGATGCACTTGCCGTAGTCGCGCACGTAGAGGTCGTTGTCCACCTTCACCGGCTGCCCGACGGTGGCCGCGTAGTCTGCGTCAGGCGGCTCGTGGTGACCGGCCGGCATCGCGTCGCGCTCGCCGGCGGCCGCATCCGGCGCCGGCGGGCCGTACCGCTCGGGCTTGCACTCGTACGATGCCAGCCACCCGTCCACGTCAGGCGTAGTCGACAGATCGACCGACGAAGCCAGAAACTCGAGCACCATTTTCCGGCTGTGGCGCACGCGCTCGCTGTCGGTCGACACCACCATGTCCGGCTCGACCTTGCGGGAGCACGCGGGCACGAGCACGCGCGAGTTCTGCACTTCGACCACGCACACGCGGCACACGTTCACCGGGTGCAGCGTGTCGAGATAGCAGAGCGTCGGGATGTCGGTGCCTAACGTCTTGCACGCATCGAGGATGGTCGTGCCTTCGGGCACGCGCACCGTCTGTCCATCGATGGTGAGCTCGACGGTCCGCTTGGGCCGCGTGATCTCCACGAAATGACTCATCGCGCCTTCCGTCCGTCGAAGATGCCACAGCGTTTGACCGCCGACTCCACCGCACTGTACGCCGTCTGGCCGAGTCCGCAAATCGAGGCGTCTTTCATGGCGAGACCGATCTCGTCGAGCAGCGCGAGCTCGTCGGCCACGCTGCCGCGCGGTTTGTTCACCGCCAGCCGGTGCAGCGCTTCTTCCTGCCTCACGGTGCCCACACGGCACGGCACGCACTGGCCGCACGATTCGTCACGGAAAAACGCGGCCACGCGGCGCAGCACGTCGCCCATGTCGGCGGTCTCGTCGAACACCATGATGACGCCCGAGCCCAGCGTGGCCTTCGCGGCGCGCGCGCCCTCGAACGTGAGCGGCATGTCCAGCTCGTCGGGGCGGATGAAGAGGCCGGCGGCGCCGCCTAACAGAATGCACTGCGCGGTGTGGCCGGGCGTCACGCCGCCCGCCAGCGTGATGAGGTCGCGCAGCGTGGCGCCGAACGTCACTTCGTACACGCCCGGTTTCACCACCGCGCCGCACAGGCAGAACAGCTTGGAGCCCGCCGACTGCTCGGTCCCGATTTTCGCGAACGCCGGTCCGCCCTCGAGCATGATGAACGGGACGTTGGCCAGCGTCTCGACGTTGTTGATCACGGTGGGCTTGCCGAACAGCCCGGCCTGCACAGGGAACGGCGGCTTGTTGCGCGGCTCGCCGCGGAATCCTTCGATCGAATTGAAGACCGCGGTTTCCTCGCCGCAGATGTATGCGCCGGCGCCCTTGCGCACCTCGATGTCGAACCGGAACGGCTGTCCCAGAATCTGGTCGCCGAGGAATCCGCGCGCGCGTGCTTCATCGATCGCGTGCTGCACGCGTTCGATGGCCAACGGATATTCGCCGCGAATGTAAACGAAGCCCTGCTCGCAGCCTGTGGCGTACGCGGCGATGGTCATCGCTTCCACCACCGCGAACGGATCGCCTTCCATGAGCACGCGGTCCTTGAACGTACCCGGCTCCGATTCGTCGGCATTGCAGATGAGATAGTGCGGCCGCTCGGGTTGGCGGGCCACGGCGTCCCATTTGCGTCCCGCGGGGAACGCGGCGCCGCCGCGGCCTAACAACTTCGAGTCGAGCACTTCCCGAATCACGCCTTCGCGACCGAGCTCGAACGCACGGCGCACGCCCTGATAGCCGTCCGATGCCCGGTACGCGTCGAGGCTCGTGGGATCCACCACGCCGACGCGCTTGAGCAGGCGGAGGCCGGGCTGTCCGCGCTGCGGCAACGGCATCCGCTCCACGTTCCGGGCGTCGTCACGCCCCTCGAGCATCGCCAGCGCGCGGTCTACCGTTAGGCCGCCGACCAGCCGTTCGATGGGCTCGCGTCCGGCCACCGTGAGCAGCGCCGCGGGCGCTTCGTCGCACATGCCCAGGCACGGGCTCGGGAGCCACACGACATCGTCGTCCGAGAGCTCGACGCGTCCGCTGCCTAACGCACTGGGGTGCGGCGCGCCGTGTTTGGCCTCGAGCGTCTCGAGCACCGCGCGCGCGCCGCGCGTGCGGCAGCAGATGTCGTCGCACACGTGGAGCACGCGCTTGGGACGCGGCGTCGTCGCGAGCAGCGCGTAGTACGTCGCCACGCCCCAGGCATCGGCCGGGGGCACGTCGAGCCGCGCGCAGATGTAGGTGAGGGCGCCTTCGCTGATCCAGCCGATGCGCGACTGCACGGCGTGCAGCGCGGGGAGCAGCTCGTTCCGGCGTGCGCGGGCGGCGTGTCCGCCGAACGCCACGTGCGCGTCGCGCTGTGCGACGCGCTCCCCGCCGTCCCACCCGGACGCCGGCGGACCGAGTCGCGCGTCGATCGCCTCGCGTTCCTCGTCGGTGGGTCCGACGTCGAGCAGTTTCAGGTCCATCAGTCGCCTAACACAGGATCCGGGTGGCGGTGGAGCGCGCGGGCCGGCGCATCATCCGGCGCGCGCACCGGCTCGACCTTCACCGCGCACGCCTTGAACTCCGCTGTGCCCGAGCGCGGATCGGTGGCGTCGATCGTGAGCAGATTGACGCGCACCTGATCCTGGAAATGGAACGTCATGAAAACGAGACCGGCGCGCAACGATGTATCGATGCGCGCCGGTGCCACGATGCTGCCGCGACGAGACGTGATCCGCACGAGGTCCCCGTCGCGAATGTCGACGCGATGTGCATCCTCGGGGGCAATGTCGAGCGTCTCGCCTCGGCGGAGCGGTGATGAGTAGCCGGCGGTCTGCACTCCGGTATTGTACGAGTCGAGGCGGCGGCCCGTGGTGAGCGTGAACGGATACTCGTCGTCCGGCATCTCGACCGGCGGATCGTACTCCGTGAGCGAGAACGCGGCTTTGGGCAACCCGACCGGGTCGGCCCAGAGCCGCGCGTGCAGGAACTGCGCGCCAGGATCCTGCTCGTCGGGACACGGCCACTGGATCCCGTCCAAGTCCTCGAGGCGCCGATACGTCATGCCGGCGAACATCTCGGGTGCCAGCGCGCGTACTTCGTCCCACACCTGTTCTGCGTTAGGCGAACCCCAGTCGTGGTCCAAGCGGCGCGCGATCTCGGAAATGATCCACAGCTCGTCGCGCGCGTCGCCGGGCGGCTCCAGCGCCTTGCGCACACGCTGCACACGGCGCTCGCTGTTCGTCACCGTGCCCTCGGCCTCGCACCAGCTCGCGGTGGCCGGAAGCACGACGTCGGCCAGCTCGGCGGTCTTGGTGAGGAAGATGTCCTGCACGACGAGGTGGTCGAGATCGCGCAGCAGTTGTTCGGCATGGTGCTGGTCGGCTTCGGATTGCGCGGGGTTCTC
>DASVAC010000076.1:0-32574 GCA_036376535.1 Gemmatimonadaceae bacterium
GTGCCCAACCGTTCTTACGGACGACGGTTCGTTGGTCGTCGCGGTGGCACCCGACGCGCTCGTGCCCGAAGCGCTCGATGACCTCGGCCTCGCCTACCGCCGGCCCATCATTGCCGAAGTCACGCCGCGCGAAGAAGTCGAACGGCTGATCGCCCGCCTGACGTCGGGCGCCGAGGCGGCGCTCACGGTTGGGCATGCCGACCAGGACGACGAGGCCCTCGTCGCAGATGTCCGCGACGTGGCGAACTTAGCGCCGGTGGCGGCGTACGTCAATTTCCTCGTGGGCGAGGCCGTGCGCGCGGGCGCCAGCGACATCCATCTCGAGGCGACCCGCACCGGACTCCTCGTGCGCTTTCGGTTAGACGGCATCCTGCTGCCGGCGCCGGCAGCGCCGGTCGGACTCGAAACCGCGATCCTCTCCCGCCTCAAGCTGATGGCCGATCTGGACATCGCCGAGCGACGGCGACCCCAGGACGGTCGCATTCGGGTGCGACTCGCCGACCGGGAGCTCGACGTCCGCGTGTCCACGGTGCCGACGCTGCACGGTGAAAGCGTCGTGCTGCGTGTGCTCGACCGCGGTGGCCGGCCGGTGGGTCTCGACACGTTGGGTATGCCGGCGGCGATCCTCGAACAAGTGCGCGTGCTCGCCAAGAAACCGCACGGCATGGTACTGGTGACAGGGCCCACCGGCTCGGGCAAGACGACGACGCTCTATGCGGCGCTCCGGCTGCGCGACGCGGCGGCCGAGAAGATCATCACGATCGAAGACCCGATCGAATACCAGTTGCCGGGAATCACGCAGGTGCCGGTGCACGCGCAAGCCGGCGTCACGTTTGCGGCGGCACTGCGGTCGATCCTCAGACAGGATCCGGACGTGATCATGGTCGGCGAGATGCGCGACAGCGAGACGGCGTCGCTCGCGGTGCAAGCCGCGATGACGGGTCACTTAGTGTTCTCGACCCTCCACACGAACGATGCGTTAGGCGCGATTCCGCGCCTCGCGGATCTTGGTGTGCCACCGTACCTCGTGGCGGCAACCGTGGATGCAGTGATGGCCCAACGCCTCGTACGGCGCGTGTGCGCAGAGTGCAGCGCGCCTCTGGGCGAGAACGAAGTCGCATCGTACTTGCCGATGCCTGAGGAGTTTCGCCGTGGCTCGCTCGTACGCGGACGGGGATGTCCGGCCTGTCGCGGCACCGGATATCACGGGCGACTCGGGGTATTCGAGCTTGCGGTCGTTTCCGATGCGATGCGCGATGTCATTGCCCGCGGCGGAACCCGCGCGGAGATCGACGAGCTGGCCCGGCAAGGCGCCTGGCATCCGATGACGCATGACGGTTGGGCGAAGGTCGCAGCCGGCCTCACGACGATCGATGAAGTCGTGCGTGTCGTCGCGGGCTAACGGCGGCACGACGACCATTCAGCGAGGCAACAGGATATGAACGAATTAGCGATCCAGAAACTGCTGATCGGTGAATCCGCGGCAATGCGTCAGCTACGTGCACGCATCGCGCGTGTCGCTCCGTCGGGCCTTCCCGTACTCATTCAAGGTCCGACCGGCTCGGGCAAGGAGTTGGTCGCGCGTGCGTTACACATCGGCAGCGGCCGCGCCGGCCAATTTGTTCCCTTGAACCTCGCCGCGATCGGCGAATCATTGTTCGAGAGCAGGATATTCGGCCACATGAAAGGTGCGTTCAGTGGCGCAGTGGAGAGCCTGACCGGATTCCTGACCGAAGCGCACGGCGGCACGGGATTCATGGACGAGATCGGCTCGCTCCCGTTAGCCTTGCAATGCAAGCTCCTGCGAGCGCTCGACCACGGTGAGTTCCGTCCGCTCGGTGCGCGCGCCGACCAACGAAGCGACTGTCGTTTCGTGGCGGCAACGAACGAATCGATTCGGGGCCTGGTCGAGAGCGCGCGGTTCCGGCGCGATCTCGCGTACCGGCTCACTGGCGTTGTGATCGACGTACCGGCGTTGAGCAGGAGACTGGATGACGTGCCGCTACTTGTCGAGCATTTCGCGTCTCAGTGTACGGCGATTCGCGGAACGACCCTTCGGTTTTCGGCGGCGGCGATGCGCGTGCTGCAGGCTGAGTCTTGGCCCGGCAACGTGCGCGAGCTCAAGCACGTCGTGGAGCGGACAGCGTTGTTCGCCAATGATGCCATGATTGAAGCCGAGACGATTCGAGCAATGGTGCGGGAGACGCGGATTGTCTCGGCCGACACGTGTGACGATTCGGACGAGCGAGAGGTGCTGTGCCGCGCCCTCGCAGCCGCCGGTTGGAACCGCACGCGCGCAGCGCGCCAACTATCGCTGCACCCGATCACTGTGTACCGGCGGATGAAGCGGCTTGGCATCGTTCCACCGACGGAGCTCGATCACGACCACGATCGGTCCATTCCGTGAGTTGACTCGGTCTAGAAGCGATTAGGCGGACCCGTGCTGCCGCCCGGCCGACCCGTCTACTTCTTGACACCCGTTGCTGTAGTGATAATGCTCTTGATAGGCAGGCTAAAGCCTGCGATGAGCTCAGCGGTAATCGGCTTTCTAGGTTTCAAGCGGCGGTTCTCAAGCACCCAATCGTATATCCCCTTGTCCAGTGGATACGCGGTTAGGACGCCGCTGAGTGAGTTGATAGCGATCCACTCCTCCGCAATTGCTCGGCTTGAGAAGACGCCGCGCATGAGCCGCACAATGCGCTTCTCGCCGTGGTGCTGGCCGTCCGCGTGCAACTCCGCATGCACGCGCGGACTGCCGTACGTCCGACGGCTCTGCTGATGAATCGTCTTGATGCGCTGAGCGAGCTGCTCATCGTACACGGCGCGCGCTCGGCGGCCGCTTTACCCACGCGTAAATACCCGGCCTTCAACACCGGAGCACACGCGACACATGGTGCCGATCGCATGCTCGATAGCGTGGGCTTGGATGAACGCGAATCTCATCGCGCACCCTTGGCGAAGAGGCCGTCGCTTTTCCCAGGATATCACGCTCCTCGCGCAGCTGCGCCACTTCCCGGCGCAAGCGGCGGATCTCTTCGTCCTGGCTCATCAACTTCCCATGGCCAGGAACACATCCGCGAGCCGGTGGCCCGCCGGCGCTTCCGCTTGGCGCCGCCACTGCCGGAGCATATCCGCCCGGATGCCTAACTCACGCGCCACCTCCGCCGGCCGCCGCACCCCACTCGTGGCCAGGCGCACTGCCTCGAGCTTGAACTCCTGCGTGAACCGCCGCCGCGTCCGCGGGGGCTCACCCCCTGACCGGGATTCCCTTCGCTTCGATGTCATCACACACCTCCGCCCTGAACCTACTCCCAGGGTTACTGAGGTGTCTACAAAATCGGGGGAGGCTCAACGTGCCGAGGCCCGAAGGCGTCCTGCAATACGTGCCGGCCGTTGCAATGTCGCCCATAACACCCCCGCTGTCGAACGTGCCCAGGTCCATTTGGCCACGCCAATCCGTGTGCGTGATGACGGCGACCCCGCCCGCTCAACTATTGAAGGTCGTGTTGGGTAAGTTTCCGTCCTCAATCCTTGTGTTCTTCGTAAAGATAGAGAGTTGGCTCGACTGCATTGCCCTTCTCGTCGGACTCTTCGTACCGCACGATGAGGGCGCGAGACGGAAATAGGAGTCTGACGCGGCTTGCCCACATTGCGGCCAGGGTCTCGCCAAGATAGCGATATACCGACTCGTCCAACGCGGATGTGTCGCTGGGCACGAGTTCGCGAACGTGTAGCAGATTCAAAACCCGCTCAACCTTAGTGCGATCCCCGTTCGCGCGCTCCCACCACTCGTCAAAATTGTGTTTGCTAAACCCATCAGCCCGAACGATACAACCTCGATACTCTGTGAAATCCGGCCAGAACAGCTTCGCAAAGGCCACGGCCAGCTCAAAGCTCCCGCGTGACTCGATGTAGTTCATGAGGGAGTAGTCCCAATTCGCCCGCGACTTGAGCTCCACGAAATCGGGCAGGAGCTCTACGTCAAGTTGCTCGTAGGACTGCGTCATGAGAGACAAAACTCCTAATTTGGATCGTTGGGCGGCGGCGTTTCTTTCTTTTCTTCTTCCGTGGCTGGTCTAGGCTGGCCCTTTTGATTGACCTTGCCATTAGGTCCGGTCACGTACTCGTGCGTGTGTGCACCATCGCATCATGCCCCGCACGCGCGCATGTACGGGTCGTCACATTCCCATTAGGTCCATATCGTACGGCTTGCCCGGGCTTGGTAACCGTTGTGTTTGGCGGACCGCCTACTAACGGAATGTCGTTAGCGGAACGACGGCTTTCCAATCTACCAGCGATGGCCAGACCAGCGGTTGCCCCGAAAGCCGCAAGGCCCGTAGTGAGTTCGGGGCCGGCCAATGCGCATAGACCGAACGTAACCGAAGCGCACACTGTCGTAAGGGCCACCCCCGTTGCCGCGCCGACGGTAGTGCCGATCACTAAACCCATCGATTGACAGGAACCAGGCGGATCACAGCCGTCGGGTATGAGTCCGAACGGATCGGAGAAGTCTACCGGATCCCCGTTCGCGTACCCATATGCATTTAGCCCCCCAGCCAACCCTATGGGGTCTTCCTGCGTGAACCGCCCGCTAGCCGGATCAAGATACCGATTTCGTCGGTACATGTAACCGGAGGCATCCGTCTGCCCCTCGATCAGCGTCCCGTACCAACTCGGCCACCCGCTCGAATGGAGCAGATCCCCAAAGAGCCCTTCGCTCGATTCCGGAAACACGAGTTGGGTGGTCTGGCACGGTAGGGCGGGACAGGTCCCCGTGACCATCGCTCCCCTATAATCGGCCACGGGAAGCACTACGTAGTCCTGGTTCTTTACCACTTCCAGGGGCGTGTCGAGTGCCAAGCCGTGCACGTACGCCACCTTCCCGTAGTTGGCCCCCATGTACGTCGGTGCATCATCCTCAAGTTCGCCCGGACTCGCTCCGGCGCTCCCATCGGCACGAATCTCTCCCAGGATCTGCGCCCCGTCCCAGATCACGCGGGTGAGTGTGCTGTGGCAGCCACTTGAAGCCTCGACGTAGGTACACTGCGCCCCTTTGATCGACCGGTACCACACGCGCCGGCCGAGTGCATCGTAGCGGTACGTCTCGCTGGCCGAATAAGGCTGGAGCTGCTGCTCCCGGTAGAATTGCGCGACGGTGTCATAGACCATTTGATAGGAAACCAACCGGTTCGATTCATCATAGGAGTCGCTGATCTGGTAGCGGAGGTACATCCAATCGTTGTATCCATTGCCGGGGTCGGTCCAAGGCTCGTAGTAGATTTGGTGCAGCGCACTGTGCAGGTTGCCGAACCCGTCGTAGTCATCGAACGTGGAATCTGCGATCGCGTCGGGCGAGCCCGCCGTCGCTTGGCCGAGGAGCCGTCCGGTACCCGTCTCGTACCAGAGCGCGGGAGTACTGAAGCCGTGGTCCTGCGCCAGAGTGGCAACTTCCCGGTTCTGCATCGCATCGAGCGTGAAGTACGACTGCTTCGCCATGACACGGCTGGCGGTCGTCCAGCCCAATGCGTCGTACGCAACGGTGTCGCGGCCGTGCTCGGTGCCAATGCTGGTAGCGCGGCCCTGCACGTCATAGACGATCGTGTCGGCCAGCATGGTGGCCGTGGGCGTCCAGACCCGGCGCGTCGCCACGCGCGAGGCGAGGTCGTACGCGCGCACCTCGCGTACTGCATCGCTCAGTCCGTCGCGCCGGACGAGCGTGTCTAGCCGGGCTTGGCGATCATAGTGATATCTGAAGCGAATGCCGCCGGGATCGGTGATCGTGGCCAGTTGGCCGGTGCGCGGATCGTAGCTGTAGCTGACCTGCCCGCCGCCTAACTGAGTGGGCATCGTGAGCGCGGTGCGCCGGCCTCCAACGTCGTACTGATAGCCAATCACGTAGACGTGCTGCGAGAAGTCGCCCGTGTCGGCCGCTGTTGCGATCGTCTGGGTGTCCGTGGCCACGAGCCCGTTCGGATAGTAGGTGCGCGCCGTCGTGCCGTACGACCCGTGCGCGAGCGTCAGGTTGCCGGACGAGTCATAGTGGAACGTCGAGTTCGTGTACCAGCCCTCGCGCTCGATCGGACGATTGAGGGCGTCGTACGTGATATGGGCGCCGGCGTCGTCGTGGCCGCCGATTAAGAGATTCCCGGCCGCGTCCCACTCCCAGCTGAGTACTTCCGCGCCGTGCAGCCGTTCCTTGATCTTCCGGCCGAGCGCGTCGTATGTAAACGAGCGCACGACATCACCCAGATGATTGCGGTCGGGATACGCGTGTTGCGTCACGCTCGTGTCCTCGTCGGCCGCATCATAGCGCGTCCGCACCACCAGCGTGTCGCCGAGCCCCCACGAGCGCGCCAGCGTGTCGGCGCCGACTCTGTCGTACAACGTTCGAACATGTAGCGTGTCGCTTGCAGTGCTGGGCGTGAGCGTGAGTGTATCTCGGCCAATCGCGTCACGTGCGATCGTAGTCGTGCTGCCGAGCGGCGGAGTGTGCGTCGCCAGGTTGCCTAACGCGTCGTAGCTGTAACTATCATGTGCCTGATCAGACGTTGTCACGGTCTGCAGCAACCCACTCGATGTGTAGGTGAAGCTCGTTGTGTCCCCGCCAAACATCGAGTAGACGGTGTTCCCGGTCACGCCGTCATACGCGAATTGTGTTTGCTGGCCGGTCGGCGTGGTGGTGAGCGTCACGAAGTCCCATTTGCGATCCCATTGATAGGTGCTCACTGCGTTCTGACCGTTGCCTAACGGATTCCAAACGGTGTCGGCGAGCACATTTCCGTGATCGTCGTAACCGGCCGTCGTTACGAGCCCGTTGATCGCGACGAGTCGCGTCACAAGCGACGGCCAGCGCACGTCCCCGCGCGTCAGCGTCGTGTATTGGCCGAGCGCATTCTCGATTCGACGCGGCGCTCCGAACCGATCCAACCAGAACTTGGTAATGGTCGTGTCGGTACGCGGCCCATTCACCTCCGTGTACACTTGCGCCGTATCGATTGCGGCGGTGCCGCGAAAACCGCGAACGGGGGCATTCGTGTAATTCGTGACGATCGCGGCCGCCGAGTCCATTGCGCGACTCACCTGCGAGACTTTGTCGCTCGCGTCGTAGGCGAACGTCACTACCTTGCCCAGCTCGTTCGTGCGGGACAAGATTCGAGTCGGCCACGTCGCATCGTATCCGAAGTGAACCGTGCTACCGTCGACGTTTAGGAATTCGCTGACCTGTCCGTTCGACAAAGGCGTGAGTGTCACGACGCGGGTTTGAGAACCGATCGGAGGCGCCGTTACCGTTGCGAGGCGGCGATCGCCGCATGGCGGGGTGCCGAACGTGCTGTAGGCAAAGGTGTAGGCGAGGCCGCCGATGGGCGTCGTGATGCTGCTCAACTGATGGCACGTTGCGTCGTAGGCGAAGGTCGTCTGTTCGCCTAACCGATTGACAGTGGCCGTGTGCTGGCCAGCGGAGTTGAAGTGGACCGTGAGCCCGTGCGGAAGCATCTGCACGTACTCACTGCCGATCAGCTGCAACAAATCGCGATGATCGATCTGCGGCGCCGTCCATTCCGTAGGTTGTCCGGGAACTGGAGTGTAGATCCGCGTAGTGCCGTCACCACCGACGAACAGAAATGCACCGCCAGGTTGCGCGATCAATTGGTCGAGGCCTGCCAACCACCATCCCGCACCAAACGGGCTTTGCGATCGGTTGACGACAACCAGTTGTCCGGTGAGCGCCTCCAGCGTGTCTTGCACGCCGCTTGTGATCGCAACGACCTGCATTGTGTACGGGTACACGTTCGTGGAGTCGGACAGCGCGTCGTAGCCTAACGTGATTTGTCGAGTGGAGCCTGGAGTGCCCCAATCGCTCCCGTTCCAACTCCCCGAATCTCGAACGACGCCGTTCACGAGCAACGTCGCCTTGACGGTAGTGGGCAGCGGCGATCCGCTGGGCGCCGTCACGTTTGTCGCGACTAACGGAAACGGGTGGGCGAATTGGCTGTTATAGAGCAGCGCCGGCTCCCGGGTCTTGCCGAGCGACTGCACCGGCGGTAGGGACACGACAAGCCGCAGATCGCCGCATTCAGTTGCCGCTCCGGCGCTCACCGAGAACGATAGGCAGACGTCGCGTTCCGATCCAGGACCGACGCTCGCCGGATTTTGGAGCGGCGGGTCAACGTATGTTGCCAGTGTTGTGGTGCCATCATCCTGCGACGAACCCACGGTGCCATGCAGCTTGATGATGCCGCCGGTGGCCGGGGTCGCGTTCGTGTTGAACGCGATCGTCACCCTGGCCGCTTGGTTTGGTGCGAGCGTGACAGACGTCGGGTTAGGCGCACTGCAGTTGGAGGCCGGGGCAATGCAACTGGTCGTTGATAAGGTGATCGATCCACTCTTTCCGCCGGAGTTTTTCACGGTGAAGGTGTCGGTCAAACCGACGCTGTTGATCGGCGCACTCACGGGGAATCCGTCCGGGCCGATCGAAACAGCGGCGGGCGGTGGCGGCGGTGTATAGGTGTAGATGACGGTGGCCGATCCGGAATTGAGCGCGTTGTCTTCGATGGTCGCCGAGAGGGTGTCTGACTTCCCCGAGTGAAGTGACACGGTGCCCGTCGCCTGTCCGGCGGCGCCACATCCCGCCACGGTCTTGACCTGGTATGGAAAGTTCGCGCTCACATCCACGCCGTCATAGATCACGTGCTTCGTGCCCGTCATGAGACTAACGTTGTCGCAGAACGCGATCGTCACCGAGAGTGTGGTGACCGTGTCGGTCCCTGAGCCGGGAGTGATCGTCACCGCAGGCGGCGTTTGGTCGCTGCCGCCGATATATGGGCTCGCATTTGGCGTTTGCTGGGCGGCCGAGCGTGCCGGCAGCGCGAAGAGTCCCGCGCTAACTATAAGGAAAAGTAGCGCTGTAAGTCTGCCGACATCGGAGAGGCGACGCATTACTGAACCCCGGTTCGTGGTCGCCTCTACCTCTAGCATGCGCGGGGCCAGTCTCGGTGCGGGGCTATCCCGTTAGGCCACCGTGTCTTATCGATGACGACCGCACGCCATGGGCTCTAGCTGCAATAGCGCCGCTATTGCAGTGCAATAGCAGAACCCCGGAGCGAGCCGGCACCCACGCTATTGGGCAGTGATCGCTGTAAACGCTGGCGCGTTGCCCCGCTACAGCTGTTTGGCATGACGGCGCTCCGGAGGCTGCTATAGCGGCGCTATAGCACCTGCAATAGCTGGCTGCAATAGCTCGCGCGCGCCGTTTCACCAAGTTGCTGATTTTGCGGCACGTAGCTCTCCCGCGTGCTTGGCACTCCGCGTGCCATGGGTTGCCACGTCCTCGCGTTCGGCCCGTCTCCGCTCGCGTCTTCGCTCGGTTGTGTCGCCAACAGCTCCCACCGTGTCACATCCCTCCAACCGCCACGGCTTCACCCTGCTCGAGCTGCTCGTGGTGTTGGCCATCATCGCCACGCTCGTCGCCGTCGTGGCGCCGAACATCTTCCGTAACGTGGGCGATGCCAAGACGGCCGCGGCGAAGAGCCAGATCGAGATTTTCGACTTGGCCCTCGACGCCTATCGGTTGGACAACGACACGTATCCGACGACGAGCCAGGGCCTCGCGGCCTTGCGCGTCAAGCCGACAAGCGGCGACGCTCCACGAAACTGGCGCGGTCCGTATCTCCGGAAGGACGTGCCGCTCGATCCCTGGGGGCGGCCGTACGTGTACGTCGCGCCTGGGATCGAGAACCCGACGTCGTACGACCTCTACACGTTAGGCCGAGACGGGAAGACCGGCGGAAGCGACGAGGACGGAGACATCACGTCGTGGGGCGGGGCGGTGCATCCGTGACAGAAACGACTCGCTTTGCGTATCGCGCGGCGCGAGCGGATGGCGCGTTCGAGCACGGTGTGCTGGCGGCCGAGAGCCGCGACGCGGCACTGCGCGCGCTGGCGGCGCAGGGATTGTGGGCAGTCGACCTGAACGCCGCTCGCTCCGAGGATGATCTGCGCATCAGGCTCTCCTCCGCGGACCTCGCGCTCGGCTTGCGAGTGTTGGCGACGCTGCTCGAGAGCGGGTTGCCGGTGAGCAAAGCACTCGTTGCGATGCCCGAGCTGGCCCCAGACGCATGGCAAGCTTCGTTGCCGAGTTTGGCGCGCGCCGTGCGCGAAGGAGCGTCGTTGGGCGCAGCACTGGAACGAAGCGGACTCGCAATCCCTGCGGTCGTGTTGGGCATCGTGCGCGCAGGCGAGGCGGGCAGCGGACTTGCCCGCGCCGTTAGGCGGGCGGCCGACCTGATGGATGAAGCGGCCGCGACCCGTTCCGCTGTGCGTGCTGCGCTCATCTATCCGTGTATTCTTGCGGTGGCCGGCACGGTGTCCGTGGGGATTCTCGTCGGCGTCGTGCTTCCGCGGTTTGGGGCAATTCTCGCCGACTTGGGCCAGGCGCTGCCGCCAACCACGCGTTTCGTGCTCCAAGCGTCTGCCGTGGCACGAGTTGCAGCGCTTCCAGCCGGTATTGCCACACTCATTATAACGGTGGCCTGGCGATCCTGGGTTTCCACGGGCGGCGGGGCCATCCGTTGGGCCAGCCTTCTGCTGGGCACTCCAATAGTCGGCACAATTCGCCGGTCTGCAGCCACGGCGCGTGTCTGTGCGGCGTTATCGGCGCTCTTGGAAAGCGGCGTTGCGCTGTCGAGCGCACTGACGCACGCGGCGCGTGCTGCGGGCGATGCAGCCATCGAAAACCGCGTGCTCGCCGCTCGAACATCGGTGATCGCCGGCGGGCGTCCATCGGCCGCGTTCCTAACGGAAGATGCGCTGACACCGATCGCCGCGCGACTCATCCGCGCCGGCGAGGAGACGGGTGCGCTCGTTGCGATGCTGGCACACGCGGCGCGTCTCGAGAACGAACGGGCGACGGACCGCGTACGCTCGGCCGTTCGACTCCTTGAGCCGACTCTGATACTCGCGTTCGGTGGTCTCGTGGCGCTCGTGGCCGCGGCACTGCTTCAAGCCATCTACAGCGTGCGCCCAACGTGAAAGCGCCGCGTGCTGTCACGCTCGTCGAGCTGTTGGTCGTGCTCGTGCTCATGGGCCTTGTTGCCGGCGTGGTCGGCCTAACGATTCACACCGCAAAGCCTCTACAGGGGACCGACCCGATCACCTCAGCCATCGCAGTCGCTCGCGACTCCGCGATTCGAACTGGGCGAAGCGTGATCATTTCGCTGCAGCTGAGCGATGGCCAACGCGACGTGACGGCGAGCCCGGATGGACGAGTCATCGCCGATTCTTCCATGGGCATCGATCCGCTCACTGGAGTGCGCAATGCGATCCTCTAAATCATCGCGGCGCCGTGGCATGGTGCTGCTCGAGGTAATCGTCGCGCTTACGATTCTCTCAGTCAGCGCGACGACGATCGTCGCTCTTGCGGCATCGTCGCTCGATGCCGTCTCGCGCGCCGAGGCGGCCGATGCTGAAACTCGTCACGCGAGCGCATTGCTCGAAGCCGTCTCATTGTGGCCCCGCGCCGACCTCGATCGCCACCTCGGCGATCGCGCGGAAGGGCCGTGGGATCTTCGGATCGATCGGCCGAGCGCAACGCTCTACACGGTTGCGCTCCGCGATACCGCCAATCACGTGCTGCTCCTCGCAACGTCGCTCTATCGCGCGGAGTCACCTGGTGCGCCATAGCGGCTTCACGTTGATCGAGGTGCTCGTCGCACTCGTCGTGGGATCCATCGTGCTGCTCGGCGCCCATCGCATCCTCGCGATTCTAGCGGATGACACCCGTGCACTCACACGGCACGCGACGGACAGCGATCGCGACGCCAACGGCGAGCGAATGCTGCGCGATCTCGTTGGGCAATTGGAGATCGGGTCCCCCGGTACGGTTCCATTCAGTGGTTCGCCGGACACGGTGCGATTCTCGAGCTGGTGCGAGACTGGCGCCGGTTGGTCGGAGAGCTGTCGGGTGACACTATTCTTCGCAGCGCGAGGCGGCCATGAAACACTCCGCGCGCAACTCGGTGGCGGCGAGCCGTTCGATCTGGTCGGCGGCTTTTCGTCGGGCGCATTCCGATACCTCGAAACCGCCGCCGCCGGCGGGCAATGGTTCGAGCGCTGGGGCACTGGCATCACCGCACCGTTAGCCATCGGCGTGGTGCGCGCGCGTGGTGACACGCTCGACACGCTGCTGGTTCGCGTCGGGCCTCGCGGATGACCGTGCAGCGCGCGAAGGGCTTCGTCTTGCTCGCCGTCCTCTGGGTGATGGTCGGCGTAGGGGCTCTCGGCCTCGGCCTCGCCCTCATGGCTCGGCGCGCAGCCGGCACCGCTTACAACCGACGCGCCGCAACTGCCGCGATGTGGTTAGCCGAGGACTGCGCGAGCCGGGCCGAAGCCGCGATTGGCGAGGTTCTCAGGCCCCGTGGCGGCGACACAACCTCTAGTGCCGATGCCGAGCGAGCGACATGGTCGCGGCTCGATGAGGCCGTCGCGAGTTCTTCGGATCTGGGCCACGCACCGTGTTCGGTCGGCATGCGCCCAACGGGCACCACCATCGACATCAATACGGCCGACGACAGCCTGCTCGCTCACCTGTTCATTGCGTTAGGCAATGGGTCGGCCCTCGCGGACTCGCTCGCCGATGCGATCCTCGACTGGCGGGATGCAGACGACGTACCGCGCCCAAGCGGCGCCGAGCGCAACTGGTATGTCGCGCAAGGGCGTGGCGCGCCGCGCAATGCGCCGTTCGCCGACGTGCGAGAGCTACGGCGAGTCCGTGGGTTCGAGGAACGCGTTGGGCTCGACTCGGTGCTGGGTGTCGAGCCCGATCGCATGGTGCTCGATCGCGCGTCGCTCGCGGTAATCGCGGCGCTACCCGGTTTCACCGCCGAAGCCGTCGCGCACGTGGCCGAGCATCGTGCCCGGGGGATACCGATCCCCGACTTGCTTTCGTTAGGCGCCGAGCTGTCGCCCGCAAGCAGGGCGGCGCTCCTGGCCGACTATCCCGAGCTCGTCCGTCTCACGACGGCCGAACCGGACGCATGGATGCTCACGGCTCGCGCCACTGTTGGGACGCCAGCCGTCACATACGTTCTGGAGCTCAGGCTGGTGCGGGCAGGGAATCGCGCCGCCGTGGTGCGCCGCCGGACCTGGATCCAGTGATAGCTCTCCGCCCGCGCCTCGGGTTAGGCATCGGTCGCACGCGCCTGAGCGCCGTGCTCCTGGACGGCGACACGGTCAGGTGGACGGCGTCACGGCCGCTCGCGTGCGGCGAACCGCTGGCCAATGACGTGCGTGCGCTGCTGGCGTCGTGTCCGCGCTCGCGGCTGCGCCCGCCGGTCGTCGTCGCAGCGATTGGACCCGCAGCGTCGCAACTCAAGCTCGTCGTCGATCTGCCACCGTTAGCCGAGCCAACGGTGATCGCGGCGATCGTGCGTGAGCAGGCTTCACGGTTCTTCCTCAAGAATGGCGTGCCGCTGGTGTTTTCCGGTGCGCGCGCTGCATCGCCTTCAAGCGCGTGGGCGGCCGCGTTCGAGGAGCCGGTCATTCGAGAGGTGATCGAGGGATGCGATAGCGTCGGGCTGACCGTGCGCATGGTGACACCGACTGCCATCGCGCTGCGCTTCGCGACCCTCGCGTCGAAGGTCGTATGGCGTGACGACAACGTCGAGTTGACGGTTGCGTACGAGGACGGCGCTCCGGCGTCGGTGAGATCATGCGTCGGCGGCGAAGGCGAGCAGGGGCTGCCTGAAGCCGTACCCGTGTTCAGCGGGATTCGTGAGCGGTTTGCGGACGTCATGGATGCTGCCGGAGCCGCGCGCGTTCCATACCGCGAGCCCATCGCATTGCGCGGCTCGGCGATTCGCCTAACTGAGAAGCCATCGCGACGCCGCGTTGCGATATCCGCGACTGTGTGCGTTGCGGCCATCGTTCTGGCGCTCGTTTCCCCTGTCGCTGCATCGATACACGTCGAGCGTGCGGCACGCTCGCGCGATGCGGCGCTGCACGCACGGGTTCGAGGGGCCGAGCGTGATGCAAGAGATCTGGCGACTGCTACCGCGGCACTCGGCGCGCTGACGTCATTCAGCCAATCTCATCGCTCTTTCACGCTGTTGCTCGCCCAACTGACGCGGGCACTGCCGGACGGCAGTGCGTTGCTCGCGCTCCAGATCGACAGCGCCGGCTCAGGCAGCATCGCGGCCGTTGGCCCGCGCGCCGCGGCAGTCGTGGATGCCGTCGAGCGCGTGCCTGGCATCGCGTCTCCGGAGATCGTTGGCCCTGTGACGCGCGAGACTGCAGTCGGCAAGCAGCTCGATCACGTGACCGTGCGATTTCGCCTCGTCCCGGATGGTGCACCATGAAGCGCTTCTACTTGGCGCTCTCGCCGCGGGATCGACGCGTGCTCGCGATCGGGGTCGTGTCGATCGGCAGTCTCGTCATCGTTGGGCGAGTGGGGCCCGCATGGCGTGATTGGCAACACGCAGTTGTCGCTTCAGCGGATGAGGCAGCCCGAACCGCGGCGCGAGACGAGGTGCTCGCTCGAAACGCCCGCGCAATTCACGACTCGCTCGCCGCACGGCAGGCACGACTCGCGTCGCTGGCGCCGGCTTGGCTTACCGGCGAGTCGCCTGCCGCGGCCGGAGCCGGCCTCGCCGCGATCATCACGCGCGCCGCGACCGATGCAGCGATGACGTTAGGCGCGTTGGACATCCATACCGATTCGGCAGCACAGTCGCCGTTCGTTTCAGTGCACGTGCGTGCGAGCGTGAGCGGCGACATTCAGGCCTTGGCGACGTTGCTGGCAACGCTCGACCGCGGCCCGGTTGCGCTCAACGTTGCCTCGCTCGACGTGCAAGCCGGCGACCCTGCCGCACCACCGCAGCGCGCCGAGGTCCTGCGTGCTGATCTCACGATCGAGGCGCTCTGGCGTCCGCGCTCGGCGCTGCCTACCGCCCGATGAGAATTCTCATGCTCGAGCGCTCTGCGTGGGCACTGACACTGATCGCGGGAATCGCCGCCGGGCGCGCATGGTATCGCATCTCACGTCCAGTCCAAGCGCCCATGCCTGCGATTTGGCCGGTATCACAGCCGGCTCGCCCGATAGCGAGCGACTCGCTCGCCGTGCTGACGTCGCGAATAGTCGACGGTGACCCGTTCCGGCTCGACCGCAAACCCGCAGCTGTCGCGTACGGCGCGACGCCGGACTCGCTGGCCAATCGCGCCACGACGCCGGCTGCGCCGCGTCCTCCGTTAGTCCTGGTCGGAATCGTTGGGCCGCCGTGGCGCGCGCTCGTAGACGGCGTACCGGGGCACGATGGAAGTGTGGTCTTGCGCGCCGGTCAGACCATCGCTGGTCTGCGTGTTCGCGACGTCACTGGCGCGACAGCGACGATCTCCGCCGTCGACACGACCTGGCATCTCGCCGTCAAACGGACATGGCCATGAGGTACGCCGTTATCGTGCTCGCGCTCGTCGCTGCCGCCGCTCGGCCGTCTGACATCGCCGCGCAGGCGCGCGACTCAGCGGTGTCGCTGCGGAATGACAGCGTGAGTGTACATCTCGTGGACGCCGACATCCGTGCGGCCGTCGAGGCGCTCGCACCGTATCTCGACAAACCGGTCGGATTCGGGAGTGCAGTTCCAGGTGCGCGCGTGACACTCGAGACGCCGGCGCCGGTGGCGCGTACGGCTGTGCGAGGCCTGCTCGAAGGTTTGCTCGAGAGCCAGAATCTCGAGCTCGTCCGCGACTCCGCGATGTATCGCGTACAAGCCAAGGCGCCTCCGCCCGCACCGGCGGCCGCCGTCACGACTGCAGCGGCGCGCGCCGCCGGCCCCGTGCAACTGTACGTGATCCGATTGAAGCATGCACGCGCACCGGATGTCGCTGCGACCGTGAATGCATTGTTCGGGCGAGCGAGTGCGTTAGGCGAGCCAGGATCGGGGCGGCCGGCAACGCTCGACCAGCAACTTCAATCGACAATGATCGCGCCCGCCGGCTCCAGCGGATCGCCGACGCAGGCCAACGCACCGGCGCCCCCCGGTGGTGCGGTCGGCCGCGGTGCCTCCTTCAGCGGCGATGTCACGATCGTGCCCGATGCGCGGAGCAACAGCCTCTTCATCCGGGCGAGCGAGAGCGACTACGCCCTCGTCGCGAACGCGGTCGAGCAGCTCGACACGCGTCCGCTGCAGGTATTGATCGAGGTGATTATCGCCGAGGTCGAGCGTACGAACAGCCTTGCATTCGGCGTCGACGCGACATTGCCGCCAACGAAAGTGAACGGCGGCCCAACGGTGATCAACGGCTCGCAAACCGGGGCCGGCCTTTCGGACGTGATCCTCCATGCGATGAACTTGACTGGTCTCAACATCGACGCGACGCTCACAGCCGCGGCCGAACACGGCGACGTGCGGATTTTGAGCCGGCCGATTCTTGTTGCAGCAAACAACCAGCCCGCGACGATAAACGTCGGCAGTCAACGGCCATTCGTGCAGCTCTCACGCACGCTTCCGACGGATAACGCGTCGGTCGACCAGGTGGTGCAGTACAAGGATGTCGGTACCAAGCTCACCGTGCTGCCCACGATCAGCCCCGACGGGTACGTGGGCCTCGAGGTGACGCAGGAGATCGACAACGCGACGCAGGAGGTCGCCTTCGATGCGCCGGTGATCTCGACGCGCTCGATCCAGACCGAGCTGTTGATCAAGGACGGACAGACCGTTGCGTTAGGCGGATTCACAGACACCGAGCGCGATGTGACACAGGGCGGCATCCCGTTCCTGTCGAGCATTCCGTTGTTAGGCGGCCTCTTTGGCCATGCGAGCCGGCAAACCACCGCCACGGAGATCTATCTGTTTCTGACGCCGCACGTCATTCGAAGCGATCAGGACGCCGACAGTGCCACTCACCCGCTACTTGACCGTGCCGACAAGGTAAAGCCGTGAGGCCGCCACCCACCGAGTTCACGAGGAACGAAATGAATACGCCCCGGCTAGGAGCGCCAATTCTGCACACCGCCGTCCTGGTTGTGGCCGGTCCTGCGTTGGGTGAGCGCATCGCCGCGAGCCTCGGCCCCCAGTGCGCGCCGCTTCTGGTGTCAGGGCGCGCTGAGTGCGACGACGCATTGCGGCGGTCTCACTTCTCTTGCGCAATTGTCGAGATCTCGGCAACCAGCGCCTTCGAACTTGGCTCGGCGGTCCGCGTGATAAGGCGCCGAGCGCCGCTTACGCGGATAATCGGCTACGTAAGCGCAGATCAACGCACCGCTGGTCCATTGATCCTTGCGGCGCGCGACGGACTAGACGATCTCGTCTTTCGAGCAGAGCGCGACATTTCGACGTTACGCGACTGCGTGCTTCGGTCATTGCGGGGGTCGCAAGAAGATCTCGACGTGCTCACCAAAGCTGTTGCTACATATTTGCCACCGCGCTTATGCCCGTTGGTATGTAGATGTCTAACGCAGGTGAGCGCGGCCGGTGGCGTATCTGAGCTCGCCGGATCGGTTCATTGGCACCGCAACACTCTCGCGATGCACCTTCAAAGATTGGGCGGTCCAAGGCCTGAGCGCTTCCGGGCGTGGTGTCTTTTGCTCCGAATCGGCTTTCTGTTGGACGAAACCTCACTGTCGATTGAGTGCATCGCTCTTAGGCTTGGGTTTAGCTCCGCTTCCGCCGTCAGCCATCTCACATCGCGTTACCTCTCAACAACACCCAGTCATTTAAGAGCTAACGGCGCAGTGCGTCTGGTGACCGCAAGATTTGCTGCAGACTGTTCAGAACATCCAGTCGAAGCGGCACGCGTTGCGCGGACGGCAACTGCAATCTAGGGCGGAATCGCTTGCGTGGGCGTGGTGTCAGGGCAAGTGCGCTGCGTCATGGCGACGGGGAAACCAACGGCCCATGGTTTCCCGGAACTCGGCGCGGCACGCGCCTAGCTCGCCGCTACCTGATCCCATTGACCTGGAGCCTAAGGTGCTTGCCAAGCCGCGCGCCCGTCTGGCGAAGGCCCGATTCTCAACATCGTCAGCCCTCGCATCGCTGGGCCTAACGGCCCATGTTAGGCAACCTGTCGGCGATGCGTCCATAGCACCACCCCGGTCAGAGACCTTCTCGCAGCCTCGGCCATGGCGGTGCGGGTTGCCTCGCCGCATGCCCTTCCGCCAGCTCTTGATTCTCGCGTTAAGCGTCGCGGGCGTGATCGCGCTGCCCTCGCAAAGCACTGCCCAACAGCCCACCGGTCAGGCGCCTGCGGTACCCTTGATAGGTGGCACCGACAGCATACCTCCAGCGGTCTACATTACGCCGTCGGGCGGAACGATCAACGCGTTCTCACTCGCGGTCACGATTCTCTGGTGCGACAACGTCAGCCTGAGGTCGGGAACAAAGCACGTCACACTTAACGGCGTCGACGTCAGTTCCAGCTTCAGCTACACTTCGACGACGCACCTGGGGTGCGCGGCGGCGGCGACGTCGAGTGGAACCGTCACACTGAGAGCTGGCCCACAGCTCGATACGTTGACTGCGTCCATCACCGATAACGCGCTGAACCTCGGGCAATCAACTGCGATTTACACGCCGCCCCTGCCGTGGGGCGTGTCGGTCACACCCGACAACGCAACGAAGGAACTCCCCGCCTTCTCGAACGGCTCGCAGACGTTCACCGTAACGAACAACGGCACCGTCTCGACACAGTTCTCGTTCGCACCATCATGCGCGTGGCCTCTCGCCAGTTGTACCGTTGTCCCTGCAAGCGCGACTCTGGCTGTGGGCAAGGACACGACAGTCGCGCTGACTTTTGTCACCGGTGCCGCGGGGACGGCTCCCCGCGCCGCGCTGTTTGCGAGCACGGTTGGAACGACACCGACCGTCGTGGACAGTGGGTGGGTGACGGTGACGACTCCGTATCCTGTCACTGTCGGCCCGCGCGGCGACACCGCGCTCGTCGCGGCATCGCACGCCAGTGTGCAGCGATTCGAGGTATCGAATCCAGGATCTGCTTCGGCGCAGTACACCCTCACGCAGACCTGCAAATGGGGCACGGGAAGCATTTCGTGTACGACAAATCCGGCCTCATCGATCACGATTGCGCCTAACCAAAATGGATGGGTCGACGTCTCGTACACCGCCGGCTCGAGCGGGATGGGTCGCATTTCGCTCAAGGCAACGCTCTCGACCGATGCCACCGTTACGGACTCTGGATGGGCGATACCAAAGGTGGCGACGCTGACCGCCGCCGCGCCGACGGTCGTCGTCGACACGGTCAATCCGGGACCGCGGAGTGAACGCGCATTGTGCCTTCGCATGTCGGTCGGCGGAGCGGAAGCCGAGTGCGGAGATATGGTGGTCGTCCACGACTTGCCGACCGTGCGCACGCTCAACAAGGCGCGCACACCTGCGCTCATTTACGAGAGCCAGACGGCCATGCCGCAGACCTTGGTCGCGGCCAACGTGACGGTTGGGTCCGGCACGCTGACGCCCGACTCGATCAAGGCGAAGTTGATTCTGTCCGGCACGCGTACGGTCGACTCTGCAACCTGGTCCGGCGCCGCCTGGCGTCCGGGAACGACGCGTCGGATCGAGCTCGCCTTACGGGACACGACGGCCAATCTGGTGTCGTACACGGTACAGATCACGTCCGTCTACAATGGCTCCGGCACGTTTTCAGCCTCAGGGACTGGGCAGGCGGTTCTGATCAATCGCCAGAACAGTGTGTTCGGTGCAGGCTGGTGGGTTGATGGTCTCGAGTCGCTGCAGTTCCACGGCGCTGACACGCTCTTGTGGATCGGCGGCGATGCGAGCGCGCGTCTCTACACCACGACCGGCACGGGGACGATCTATCATGCCGCTGCTTTGACGCGGCCCGACTCGATCATCAAGAAGGACACGCTCGGCGCCACGTATTACATCCGATACTTGCCTAACGGCCTCCGGGTGCTCTTCAACAGCGTTGGGCAGCACGTCACAACGGTGAATCGGCTGGGGCATCAGACCACGTTCACCTATAGCGCCGCCGGCGACACGCTGCTCTCGATCAACGTGCCACATTGGTGGTATGCGACGACCTACGTGTTCGCGTACTCGGCCGGCCGCCTTTCCACCGTGACCGTGGCCGTACCGGGCGGAGCGAATCGCGTGGTCACGCTCTCGATGAACAAGGGCCGAACGGTCGAGTTCCACGACCCTGATGGAGCAGCGACCAGTTTTGCCTACCCAACGAGCGGTGATACCAATCTGATCGTCTCCCGCGCGGACACCGGCAGTCCGACGATCGCGCGCTACTACGCCTACACGAAAGCGCGCAAGCTCGCCCAGGATTCGCTGCCGTTCGGTACGACGCCGATCGTGACACGATATCACTTCGCTGAGGGGCGAGGAATGCATGGCGGCGCCGATTCTGCTGCCACACCGCCAGAATCTCTCTACACGTCCGTGGAAGGACCGCGGCCCATCAGCGATCTGACGAGATTCTACGTGGATCGCTACGGCGAAACGACGCGCAGCTTTGACGCGTTAGGCGACTCCAGCATAGTGCGACGTACGAATGCGCAGTTTCCGGCACTAACGACCTACGCGCGTTATCCGAACGGTCGTGCCATTACCGGTACTTACGACGCGCGGGGGTATCTCACCGCCTCCACCGATTCCGGCGTGGTGCAGGGCACCAGTCGCGCGACAACGCAATATCGGTGGAATGCCAAATGGGACATGGTCGATACGGTGATCTCACCGTTGAACGAGCACTCTGCGTTTCAGCACGACTCCGCGACGGGAAATCTGCTGTGGCAGGACGATCCACGTGGATCGATTTCGCGCGTCCATTTCTGGTACGATCCCACGACGCTGCTCGTCGACTCGATGCGCACCGCCGCGGCGACGCATGCCATCAAGTATCGGTATGATGCGGCACTCGGGAATCTCGACTCCGTCACGACCGCGATGGGACTCACCACGCAATACACGCACGACAGCGTGGGGCGCGTGACGGTGACGACTTCGCCGATCTCGGGCTCCCTCGTCGACCGAGGTGTTCAGCACTACGACCTCGCCGATCGGGTGCTGGCGGATACCTCATCCGGACCGGCCATGAATGGAGCGTCGGCCGAGTCGGTGTTTGTGCGAACGTTCTACGATCGGGCTGGCAATGTCGACAGCACGACCCACTGGGTGGGGCCGAACCCGAACGGCGTCGCGCCGCTGCGCACGGTGTGGACGCGGGATGCGGTCGGGCGCACCCTGACGCAGAAACAGCCGGATGGCGCGGTCGACACCTATGCGTACGATGCGGACGGCCACGACACCAGTTGGGTGACGCGCGACGGCGACCGCATCACCATGGTCTACGACCAGTTAGGCAGATTGGCACAGCGCAACGTTCCGGCGAAGTCGTACGCACGCAGCACGTTCTTTGGATACGGATTCCCGCTGGCCTACTACGGCCAGGGTCTGACCATTCCAGCTGATTCGCAAAGCTTCACGTACGATGCCGTCGGGAATATGCTCACGGCGAGCAATCGCGATGCGCTCATTTCGCGCTCGTACGATCCGGCCAATCGCCTCGTTACCGACACGCTGCGCATCCGTACGTGGGACGGCAATGACTTTACGAAGCACGTGTACGGCCTGACCTACGGCTACGACCTAGATAGCCGCGAAACATCCATCGCACCACCCGCAGCGCTTGCGACCGACCCGAACGGCGGCCACTGGACCGCGCAGACGTATCACTACTCGCCAACAGGCGCCATCGATTCAGTCAACGGCGATCAGTTCGTCTACCATCATGATGCCGAGGACCGGGTGGACAGCGTCGGAATGGTCGACATCAGCGTCTACGAAAAGCGCACCTATGACGAAGACGGTCGGCTCATCGAACGGCTGCAGCGGCACACCACCGCTCCCGCCGGTGCCGATACCATCCATCACGAGACATACGTATACGATGGGCGCAACAAAGCGGTCACGGTCGTCACGAGCCAAGATTCTACGGACGACGGCTACTCGGGAATGGGTACGCTCGTGCGCTCGAACCGAGAGGACTGCGGGCGAACAAACGGCACGTGTGTCTATGGTTTGAACTCCTTCTTGCAAGAGACGTGGACCGCGGATCCCTTGGCGCGTCTTACAACGGTCAGGGATAGCTCATCCGGCGTGACGTACGGACCTCCGGGCACATACGCGTACAACGCGACGTCTGGACGGCAGCGCAGCTCGATTGCCGAAGGGTTAGGCGTACAGACAGACTCTGTCGTCTACGATGCAGCCGGCAGCATCATTCGCGAGATGGAAAGAACGTCGTACCCTCTTCAGCCTGTCTGCGGACCACAGACGAGCATCCTCGTAGCGCGAACCACGGCCAACTACTACAGCGCTGATCAGCACCTCGCTGTCTCCGACGTCCGGTCGGACGGCACCCCGCAGTGTGTGTATTCCCAGGCGTTAGGCACATTCGAAGAGACGCGATACGATGCACTTGGCCGACGGGTCTTGGTGCGATCTCGACGCGATTCCTCGGGCGTGACCGCTGGTACGGATGGTACCATCACACGCTTCGTGTGGGACGGCAACCAAGTCTCGTGGGAGATTCACTATCCTGGCGGCGATGGCGTGCAAGGCGATTCTCTCGAGGTAGACACCGCCTGGTACGCGCAGGTGTGCCAGTGCGGCTGCGGCGTTCATGAGTGCGGTAATAACCCGGACAGCTTGCCCAAGGGCTACTCACCGCTTTACGGTCGAGTTTGGTATCTCCACGTTGAAGGCATGGATCAGCCGGTTCTCGTCCAACGCTTCATGTTCGGGCAGGACACCGTTCCGTTTCCCACGTTGGATCTCTATCCGATGTATAGTTGGAAAGGCGTTCCAGATGATGGCGGCCTCTTTGCTAACGGCAGTGCCACGTTTCCCTATCACACCAGTACAGCGAGTGTCCTATGGCCCGCTCGAAATAGCACCGCCTACCGGCGATTCGTCGCTCCGATAGAGGCCCCAAGCTGGTTTGGCTCCCTCGCCTCGCTTTCTACAACAGACGCCGGGACGCAATACATGAGGAACCGGTACTACGATCCGGTGGCAGGGCGCTTTACTCAAGAAGATCCGTTAGGCTTAGCCGGAGGGCTGAATACGTACGGATTTGGACGCGGGGATCCCATCAATTACAGCGACCCGTTTGGCTTGTGCCCAGCGTGGTTAGACGGCCATCCTTGTACCGTGGGTTACGGCGGTATCACTATATCCGGTGCGTGGCTCTCTGGAATGGTCTCTTTTACATTCGGAGCATACTCGAATCACGACGAGACCGGTAACTTCACGTCAACCGCGCATGGAGCTGGAGACGGCACTCTTCCGGAGCATCTGAAGCTGAAGGATTGGCTGCCTTCCATCTCAATCACCTTCGATGTCGGGGGAGCAGACAACCTAAACGCATTTGGTGGCGATGGGGAAGAACGCGCGGCTTCCGCCGCTGTCGGCCCCGGAATTGTCGATGGCGGACTTACAGACAACAGCGACGGAACCGGTTGGTTTGCGGGTGTCGGAGGGTCTACGCCGGGGGGGCTGCCGTTTCAGCTTTTCGGCGCTGGCACTCACACCAAGCTGTTTAATCGACACAAAATTCTTCGGCCCGGAATTCCGAAAAAAATCGCTCCTCCTGATATGACCAAGGTAAAGAAAAAGCCACCGCGCTAATGTTCGATGAGTAGTTATCGACTGGTCTTTGACATTGCGACTCAGCCATATCTCGCGTGGCGTTTGGCGCTCTGGCCCGCTGGAGCTGCGCTGTTCATTTTCGCGTGTGGCGGCCTAACATGGCGGCATAGCGGTCGGGATGCAAATTCTCTGGTCGGATATCGCCGTGCCGCAATGGTAGGTGGGTTGCTCGCCCTCTGCATAGCCGGTTACATCGTGATTGTGACACACGACGAATACGTCACATTGCGACGGGAAGCTGCAGTGGGCGACTACACCATACTCCAAGGGGTGACGACGAACTTTGTGCCTGAGGGAGAGGGCGGACATCCGATGGAGCAATTCACCCTAAACGGCGTGAGATTTATCTATGCTTCATACGAAGTCACCCCGGCTTTTCACTGGACAACGCGTAAAGGAGGACCAATGCGGGGGGGTATCTCCGTTCGTGTAAGGGAACACGAAGGGAGAATCTTGCGACTCGAGGTTGCCTCGCCGTGAGGCTTGTCGATCAGCCATTTTCAACAGCTTGGAGTGCGCGAGCTGTACGTCGGCGCTGGCAGCCCATGAGATTGCGCTGCGCCGCAGTCGTCTGCTTAGTGCTGCCGTTTGCCTGCAGGCCGCCAGCGGACAGGCCCTTGCTGCATCCTCGAGCGTTCGTCGGCCGATGGGTTCGCCTACTGCCCAACGGAATGTGGGGCGACACGCTAGACTATCTGCCCAACGGCAGGGTCCTCGGGTCGGCGGGCCACACCGTTCCGGCAAACGCGCGATGGGGCGTGCGCGTCGGGCCTTTGGGCGACCAGTTCTGTGCTGCCGACTCCGCGGGGGCCTACTGCCAAAGCAGTCGCACGTATGACACGTTAATGATCCTTGAGGGAGGCCCCAATGGGAACACCACGTTTCGCCGAGTAAGACAGCCGGGAAGCGCTCGTCCCTGATTGCGCAACCCGCGCTGATGTGTCAGCACCGAGCGGCGGAGCCCTCCTCGATTTTCCGTGGATAACCTGCCCCTCTCCGCCCGTGCCGACCTCTACGCAATGGCCACTCACCAATTCCGCCGTGACTGTGGAGCGAGGGTAAGAGTCGAAAATGCAGTGTCCCCGACGTTAAAGTAGGGTACGATGCGACTTCACGCGGCAGCCTAACGGCTCTCGTCAGGCATCACGCGCAAGGTGACTCGCCTGCCATCTCGCAACACAACCAGCTCCACCCGCTTGCCGATCGTCTCTTCCGTTAGGACTCGCTGGAGGTCATCGATCCCGCTTACCACTTCCCCCGCGAGCCCGATGATGATATCTCCCTGGCGCAACCCACCGCGCTCCGCCGGACTCCCTCGCTCCACTCCCGTCACCAACACCCCGCGCGCCCCAGTGAGATGCTCGAGTGCCACCCGCCGCCTCGACAACGCAATCGTCTGACCCACCACGCCTAACCAACTCCGCCTCACCCGCCCGTCCCGAATCAACCGCGGAATCACGAACCGCGCTGTATCAATGGGAATCGCAAAGCAAATTCCCTGCGCGCCCTGAATCACCGCAGTATTCACCCCGATGACCTCGCCCCGCGAGCTCACCAACGGGCCGCCCGAATTCCCGGGGTTGAGAGCAGCGTCCGTCTGAATGATCCCGTCGATAAGCCGACCAGACTCCGCCCGCATCGTCCTGCCTAACGCGCTCACCACGCCCGCTGTCACGGTCGCCTGGAACCCGAGCGGATTCCCGATCGCGATGACGAGCTGCCCCGGCTTCAGGCGCCGCGACTCGCCTAACGGCGCAGCTACCAGCGTCGGCCCGGTCACCCGAACCACCGCCAGATCGGTATCGGGATCATCGCCAACCAGCTCCGCCGCCATCGCACTCCCGTCAGCCATCGTGCACCGGATAGACTCCGCCCCGTGCACCACGTGCGAGTTCGTCAACACGAACCCGTCCGGCGTGAACACGAACCCCGACCCCGACCCCTCACTCGGCCGCCCCCGCCTCCTCCCACGCTCCGCCCCCGCCGCACCTCGCACCGCGAGATGCACCACACTCGGCCCCACTCTCTCGACAGCTCCCACGACCGCCGCAGAGTACGCGTCCAACAGAACAGAATCGGGCGCCGCATCCGTGGACGCGACGCCCGATCTGGTTTCGTCTCCAACTTCCGCGCCGCCTAGCAACCGTAGTGGCGCTACCTCTATCGTCATGCAGCCCACTCCCGCTTGAGCTCTTCCGCCGTCCGGCCCCGCCGGATCGCCATCACGGCCCGATCCCTGAGCTGCCGCACCCGCTCCCTCGTCACGCCCAACATTCCGGCGATCTGATTGAGCGTCATCGGCTCCCCACTCTCGAGACCGAAATACAGAATCAACACCCGCCGATCCCGCGGCGGCAACGTCTCCAAGGCCCGCATGAGCAGCGTGCGCCGAGATTCCTCCTCGATCCGCCCCGGCAGCGCGTCCTCGTCGGCATCTTCCACCGAGAGAATGCTCGCCAACGTCCGCCCCTCGCGCTCGCCGTGCCCTTCGCCTAACGGCTCGTCGAACGACCGCTCGGGCTGCGTCAACCCTTGCAGGTCCTTCACCATCGCCGGCGACAACTGGGCGACGTACGCCAGCTCGTCGACCGTCGGCGCCCTGCCTAACGAAGACTCGAGTGCCGTGCGCGCCCGCGCGATCCGCGTCAGGTCGCTCGCCCGGTTGGCCGGAAGCCTAACGGAACGCGACTGCCGCGCCAGCGCGGCATGGATCGCCTGCCGGATCCACCACACCGCGTACGAAATGAAGTTCACACCCACGTCGGGATCGAACTTGTCCGCCGCGCGCACCAGTCCCGTGTTCGCCTCGGCGATCAGGTCCTCGAGGTCCAGTCCGCGATGCTGATACTGCTTCGCAATCGAGAACGCGAACCGGATGTTCGCCGAGATGAGCTTGTCCCGCGCATCCGCCTTCTCATCCGCGGTCGCCTTCGGATCACGCATCACACGCGCAAGCGCCTTCTGCTCCGCAGCGGTCCGCTGCGGAATCTCATGCGCCTCCGCGATGTACAGATCGAGCAGATCCTGCCCCGCCTGCGCGCCATATTCAATTGTCGGATTCTGCGGACGCCGCGCCCTCGCCCTTCTCGGGCTCTTCTGCGCACGCTCGCGATCGACAGTCTTCTTCACGAAATCCTCCTTTGACTCGCGCCCCGCCCGCTGCCTCTGCCTCTCCCCCCGACCACCGGCCGCCGAACCCTCACCAGCCACAGCCGTCGCCATAAGCCCACTCCTTCAATCGAACCGAGAGCTAATACCACCCTACGGTGAACGTTCGCACCATAGAATGAGTTCCACGGACACTTTTCGCTAGCGGTCGCCTTTCGAACATCTGTTTGAAGCCGACACCTTCGGCGTCCGACCGAACAAACCGCCGGCCGGACGGTCATCCACGCCTCTTTCGACTTACCCCGAACCGCTACCTGAAGTTCTACGGGCCCACGTCTCGACCGCCGTCTACGGATACGGCGCGATCGTCGGCTGATCGATCACCCAAAGCCACGTCCCATCACGTTGGCGCCGCGCGACTTCCGCGGTCACTGCGCCATTTGGAAGACGCGTCGAAGTCAGCGCCAGGTCTCCGCTCGCGATAGCCTCGCGCCCGCCATGCCGTCGACGTCCCCATTCATCCGCGGATTCCTCAATCGGCAAAGCTCGGATGAAGACTCGCGGTTCCCGTTAAAGCGCGTGCCGCTGAGGAGACACGCGCCTTCAAAAAATCTGCCTGCCCATGCAGAGTCCCACGATGCCGACTCGCTTCGACGTGACCGCCCCGCTCGCGAGCAAATACTCGGCAGACCCCTTCATGTCCTTCCCAGCTTCGGCGATGTTGAGGGCCACGAGCATCTTGCCGGCCCTTTGCCGCCCGGGCGGCGTGGCGAGGTATCCCGTCCCGTTCCGTCCGTTCGCCTTGAACTCCGCCATGTGCCGTATCGTCCGCTCCTCGTGTGAAGGTTGTGCCTAACGTTCTGCTCGCCGACGCCGACGCGTTCTTCGTCGCGGTCGCCCGGTTAGTCGATCCCGACGGCGCCGGTCGAGCGCCGCTGCTCATCGTGGGCGGCTCGGCCGACAGCCGCGGTGTCGTCTGCTCGGCGTCGTACGAGACGAGAAAATTCGGCGTGCGGTCGGCGATGCCGATGTCGCAAGCCCTGCGCCTCTGCCCACGCGCGATGTGCGTGCCGGTGCCGCGCCGCGAATGCGCCACCAAGAGCCGGCAGATTCGCGCGATTCTTCACCGGTTCGCGCCGGTCGTCGAAACGGCCAGCATCGACGAGTGGTATCTCGATCTCACCGGCACAGAAGCGCTCTATCGCGGCGAGCCCATCGAGCACACCGCGCACCGCATCCGCGACGCGGTGCGCGAAGGATCCGGCCTTACTGTGTCGATCGGCGGCGGGTCGAACAAGCTCATCGCGAAGCTCGCCGTCGAAGTGGCCAAGCCCAAGCCCGACACCGATCGCACCGGCGTCCACATCGTGCACGCGGGCGAGGAAGCCGTGTTTCTCACGCGGTTTACGTTAGGCGAAATCCCGCTCGTCGGTCCGCGGTTCCAGGAGCGGCTCAAGCGGCACGGGATGGTCACCGTGCCCGATGTGCTGGCGCACGACGAGCGCACGCTGGTCACGTGGTTAGGCAAACGCGATGCGCGGTGGCTCCTGGACCGCGTCCGCGGCGTGGATCACGGCCACGTGACGGGCGACGGCGAGCTCAAGAGCCTGAGCCGGGAGGATACGTTCCCCACCGACATCGGCGACGATGCGTCGCTCGAGCGCGAGCTGCTGCGCCTCGTCGTGCGCGCGGCGGCCGACCTCCGCTCCGAAGGACTCACGGCGCGCACGGTCACGGTGAAGCTGCGCGACTTCGATTTCAATACGCGCCAGGCGAGCCGCACGTTGGACGAGGGTGTGCTGTCGGACCGCCCCATCCACGAAACCGCGCGCGCTCTCCTGCGCCGCCTGCGCTCGGCCCGGCGGTGCAAGGCGCGTCTGTTAGGCGTGTCGCTGTCGTCGCTCGCGCCTGCACCGGCGCCGGCGCAACTGGCGTTCTTCGACGCGCCGGCCGGTACGCTCGCGGAGACGGCGCGCGACCGCACGCTGGCGCACACGGTGGACGCGCTGCGCGAACGCTTCGGCGACGACGTGATCGGCCCGGGCGCGCTCGCGGCGCGGCGCGCACCGCGAAGCGCCCCGACGTCCAGTTAGGCGCCGGCGGCCGTCGCGGCCTCGTCCGGCAGCTCGTCGGTGCGCTCGAACACACGGCCCAACCACGCGGTGACGAGCCACACCTCCCCAACGACGACCGCCGCCCCGATCGCCGAGGCGGGCACGAGGCCCCACAGCCCGACGCGCGCGACGGCCACGATGGCCACCGGTGCGCCTAACACAAGCGGCAGCGCGAGGCCGACGGTGAGCACCAGCGTCGAGCCGAACATCGTCACGATGCCCTGACCGATCGCCTCGATCCCGCCCGGCCGCGAGAGCCCCAGCCGCACCCATCCCGGAAACAACAAGACGCCGGCGTTCTGCACCAGGACGCCGAGCGCGCTCACCGCGGGCAGCAGGATCAGACTCGTGACGAGCAGCGCGGTCTGGTCGGACCACGATTGCCCGATCTTGTTGTGCACCGGATTGAGCGCATACGCGACGAGGAGCACCGGCACCTGCAGCGCGGCGAGCGTGACGAGCGCCGACGAGAGCTCGGCTCGCACGAGTGTGGCGCCGCGCACCGGAAACGATCGCAGGAGCTCGAGCTGCAGCATGTCCAGCCGGAGGTCGTTGCGCACCCACAACGGCCCGACGATGAGCAGCATCAGCGCGAATGCGAGCGCGAGGCGGCCGGCGAGCACGGACAGCTTGTCGGTCTCCGGCATCAGCTGGTTGAGAAAAAAGAGCAGCACGACGACGATGATGACAACCGCGATGACCGTCCGCACGGCGAGCGTGCGGCCTAACGCAACGATGTTCTTCCAGGCGATGGCCGCCGCGGGCGTGCTCCGTGCCGGGAGCGGAAGGCGGAATCGGCGCCGCACGCTGCCGGCCGCCGATATCGAGGTGCGCCCCGCGCGTTTGGCCAAGACCAGCGCGCGTCGCGACGCGTTCGCCGCCGCCGCTTCCTCGAACGCCGCGTCGGTGCGCAGGACCCACACCACGTGCAAGGCCACAATGGCAAGAGCCGGCAACACCGCGCCGAACCAATCGCTGGGAGACGGCGTGAACACCGGCGCCAGCATCAACCGGAACGGATAGAGCACTGCTTTGCTCGTGGGCGAGTGCAGCACGGCAACGGCCGCGCCTAACGTATTACCCGACGCGATGGCCGCCCGCAGCGCCGGCATCTGCGTCGCGATGCCCCACACGATCGCAACCGCCGCGGCCGCGACGGCGATGAAGGCGGCAAGATGGCGGCGCAGGCCGGCGGCGCCGTGCTCCGCCGCGCTCTCGCGCACGAGCGACGAGCCCACGCGGTGCAGATAGAGCGTCGTGAACACGATCCACAGCGACACCGGTCGCTCGAGGATCGACCCCGGCGCTCGTCCTAACAGAGCCGTCCAGAACAGCACGTTGACCACGATCAGCATCTGCGCCTGCAGCAGCTTGAACGCGACCAACTGGCGTCTGGTCACCGGCGCCGGGAACAACATCTGGACTTCGGCGGTCGAGAAGTTGAGCGCCACTTCGTCGCTGCCGAAGAGCCACCAACTGGCGACCAGCACCGCGCAGCCCAGCGCATACGCCAGGTGCGCGGTGCCGTCGGGCTGCACGCCGGTGAAGACCGCCTCGCGGCGCGGGCCGACGATGAACAGCACGTACGCGATGCCCGCGATGAGCGCCACCGCGTACCGCGGCTGCCGCGCGCGGCGCAGGCGCCTAACGGTACGGTTCACCACCCCGCGCGCGAGCAGCCACGCGAGTGCACGGAACGGCGATCGCGCCGCGCGAGCCGTCACGTCCCGGTGGACTCGCCGTCGCCGGTGAGCGCCATGAAAATGTCCTCGAGCCCCCGCCCGGCGAGCTGCGGACGCTCGGCGATGATGTCGTCGATTGCCCCGAATGCCACAGCGCGCCCTTTGTAGATGATGAGGATGCGCGTGCACAGCTCCTCCACGAGATGGAGGAGGTGCGAGCTCAGCACCACCGCGACGCCTTCGCGGGCGCGCGCGACGATGGTCGCTTTCATCTTGCGCATGCCGCCGGGGTCCAAGCCCGTGAGCGGCTCGTCGAGCACGAGCGCCCTCGGGTCGTGCAACAGACCGCACGCGATGGCCAGCTTCTGCCGCATGCCGCGCGACAACTCGGTGGGCAGCGCGTCGCGCTTCTCGGTGAGCTCGAGCTCCGTTAGGAGCGGGCCGATGCGCCGGTCGGCGTCGTCCACGCCGTAGAGGCGAGCGATGAACTGCAGGTGCTCGTCCACCGACAGGTACTCGAACAGGTGCGGCTCGTCCGGGATGAACGCCAGCGCGCGCTTGGCGGCCACGGGATCCCGGGCGAGGTCGTGGCCCGCGATGCTGATCGTGCCGCTCGTGGGCCGGATGATCCCGCTCAGGCTCCTGAGGGTGGTCGTCTTCCCGGCTCCGTTAGGCCCGACCAGACCCAGCACCTCGCCGGCCTGCACGGTGAACGACAGGTTCGACACCGCGGACAAGTCGCCGTAGAGCTTCGTGAGCCCGCGTACGTCGATGCCGGCGCCGGCGGGCGCAAACGTGGACGGCGCGGTGCTGAGTGATTCGGTCATGGGCGTGGAAAAATCAGGCGTCGGATGGATCGAGTAGCGCCCGCAAGATGGTGCCGGCCGCCTTCTCGATGCGCCGCCAGTCGGCATCGTGCTCGACATCGAGTCCGAAGAATGGTACGCCGTGGTCGGTGCGTGACGCGAGCATCGTGAGGCCCGCGGTCACGAGTGCGCCCATGGCCTCGAGGTCGAACCGCGCCGGCAGGAGGTGCCGCGCGCGAAGCGCCGTCGCGAGCGCGGTGAGCTGCGCCTCGCGTCCCTGGGAGATCGGGCGCGTGATCTCGCGGTCCGCGTGCCCGGTCGCCTCCCAGGCGACGGCATGTTGGGCGAGCGGCCGCGCTCGGATGTCGCGCGCCTGATCAATGAGTGCGGATGCCAAAGCAGATCCGGCTGACGCACCGTCCCCCAGCGCCGCAGTGTTTGGCCATGCGGCGCGCTCGGCGATCACGCTCGAGACGAGTCCATCGACGCCGCCGAAGTAGCGGTAGATGAGGACTTTGTCGACGCCAGCCTCCTGGGCTATCGCGTTGACGCCACAGGCCTCGAATCCGTCGCGGATCGCGATCCGTTCGACGGCATCCATCAATTTGGTTCGCGTGGTCTTGCGGTCTCGCTCCATGTCTCCAGCCACCGATAGGTGACGAAGGCGCCGACAGCCATACGTCTGCGTGCTGAATGCGCCGACTTTAATAGCTGGAAGAGCAAGGCTTAGCAATAGTCACTGTCAAGTGACATAATCATGTCACTAGCCAGTGACGCAGCCGAGTAGCGGAGCCGCGATACGCCCGGGACGTCCAGTTGAGCCCGCGAGATGGTTCGGTTTCGTGGCAGCGAGCTCGACTGCCGCACAAGCGAGCTCATGTTCGCTGACCGAACGCGCGGCTGGTTCCACGTTTCTTGCTAAGTTCTTCCCAATGATGCGGCCAGCCCGTTAACATGGGTCGCGCCACCTCCGACCCCTCTCTGTCCAGATGCGCGCCGTACATCGCTCCATCGCACTCGCTTTCGCGGCCGTCTCCGGCTTCGCGCTCCTCTCCTGCGGAGGTGGCAGCACGGGCCCAGGCAACGGGGCCGGCAAGATTGTCATCACGCCGTCCAACGACTCGATCGTCATCGGCACCAGCGTCAGCTTGAGCGCGAAGGTCATGAACGCGCAGGG
>DASVAC010000077.1:0-4966 GCA_036376535.1 Gemmatimonadaceae bacterium
TTCTAACAATGGCGCACGCGTCGCGCGCCACCGTTAGAGCAGCGGGACCTGATCCTCGTCTCGATGCGGAACCTCATGACAGTGGCGACAGCGCGCTTCATATGATTCGCGCCCGCCTACCATGATGGTCGGCGAGTCGTACCGCGCCGGCTTGCCGCCCAACAAACGTTGATTGCGGCTCGCCGGTCCGCCGCAGACGACGCAGATGGCGTGCAGCTTGTCGACGACTTCGGCCACCGCCATGAGCTGCGGGATGGCGCCGAAGGGCTCGCCGCGAAAGTCGGTGTCGGTGCCCGCGATGATCACGCGGATGCCGCGTGCCGCGAGCGACGTCGCAAGATCGACGACGCCCGCGTCGAGGAACTGCGCTTCGTCGATCGCGACGACGTCGGCGAGCGGACTGATTTGTTGGGCGATCTGCATCGACGAATCCACGGGCACCGCGTCGACCGTGCGTCCGTCGTGACTCGCAATCGAGAACACGCCCGCGTACCGGTCATCCAAATGCGACTTGAACACCTGCACGTTCTTCTTGGCGATGATCGCGCGACGCACGCGCCGGATGAGTTCTTCGCTCTTGCCGCTGAACATCACGCCGGCGATCACCTCGATCCATCCGGTGCGCACCGGTCCGGCGAACGTGCTGTGGTCGCTCACTCGTCGCGCCGGCGCGACGGTCCGCGATCGCGCGCGCCCGGTCTCCGTGGGAATTTTCCACGCGCATGCCCAACGCGATCGCCGCGGTCAGGGCGGTCGCCGCGCTCGCGTGGCGGACGGTCGCGCGGCGGCCGGTCTCGGTCCACGCGCGCGCTCACGCGCCGGCCGCGAATGTTCACGCCGCTCAGTGCTTCCACGGCGCGCTCGGCGTCCGCGGCATCGAGCTCGACGAGCGAGTGATTTTCACGGATTTCGACGCGCCCGATGCGCGAGCCCGCGATGCCCGCTTCGTTGGCGATGGCGCCGACCAGGTCGCGCGGCGACACACCGTCGCGCTCGCCGACGTTGACGAACACGCGCACGGCGCCGCCCGATGTCGTGCGCCGCGGTGCACGCGCGCCGGCATCGGCCGACGGCGCGACCGCCGCCGGCGTTGCGTTAGGCGACGGCCGGCTTGCGTTAGGCAGCCGGCGCGCGCGCTCGGTCTCGAGCAGCTTGAGCGCTGCCGCGGCCAGCGACGCCGAGTCGAACTCGGCGAGCAGGGGCTCGAGGGTGAGAAGCTCGCGGGTGGGAAGCCCAACGTCGAGGATCGCACGCAGCTCGTCGCGCGTCCGTTGGTCGTTCGCGCGCGCGGCGGCCACCGACGCGTCGAGCGAGAACGGCGAGAGCCGCTCCGTGCCCGCGAGTGCCGCGAGTGCCGCCAACTGCTTCGGTTGGACGAGCGCTACCACCTGATTCGGCGCCGACGCCGCGAGCGCATCGAGCTCGGCGCGCGACGACGGCAGGTCGTACAGCATCACGAGTGCCGCCGAGGGCGTCGGTTCGCGCACGACGCGAACGATGTCGTCGCCGGCGTAGCCCAGCGTGCGGAGCGTGTCGCGCACATCGCGCTCGGAATCATCGGAGCGCACGTAGATCGCGGCGCCAGGCGGATCGAGCGTATCGAGGAGCTGTCGAAGCATCGAGGTTCGCGTGGCCGCTCCCGTGATCACGTAGCGCACCGCGAGCGGTTCAACCGCGTCGGCGGCCGTAGGTCCCACGCGACGGGGGCGACGAGCGTATTGCTCGACCAGCGCTTCGACCTCGGGCGTGCCGCGAGCGGCAACCAGTGTGCGAGCCGATTCCTTCGGCATCTCGCCCATGAGCGCCTCGAGCGACGGCACCGCGCCTGCGTCCACCAGCAGATCCGCCCACGCGATCACGACCGCACGCACGTCATCGAGCTTGAGCGCCGCGCGACGCACCAACTCGAGAAGTTGATCCGCTGGACCCACGATCAGTGGCGCTGGTTGCGCCGCGATGAGACGCGCTGAGCGTGCAGCGCCAGTGGCCGCAATCGCTCTCGGCGCGTCGCTCGATTGCGCCGCAACCCATCGAGCGATGGCGACCGCGCTCTCGGCGTCGGGCGTCACCACCACGGCTCGCGGACCCTGGCTTGTGTCTCCAGCCGGCTCGAGCGCTGCGAGCTGCTCGAGCACCGGACCCATGAATTGCGCGATGGCCGCCGTATCGTGCGGCAGCACGTACATGACGTTCTGATTGCGCGAGACAGTCCCTCGCTCGCGCGCCGGTTCCGCGTTCCCGTGCTCCAAGAAATCACTCCTCGAATTTTCAATGGCATCGCGACTGCGACGCGACTAAAGTATAGCAGACGAGCCATCCGCCCTCCAACTCAGGATGTCGCAGTGACCGAGATGACCGTTCGTCGCGCGTTCGTGCCGTCACCGAACATTGCGCAGCTCAAAGAATCCGCAACGATCGCCGTCTCGGCTCGCGCCAAAGCGCTTCGCGCGGCCGGGCGACGCATCATCGACTTGGGCGCCGGTGAACCGGATTTCGACACGCCGGAGTTCATTCGCCGCGCCGCGCAGAAGGCCATCGATGCGGGCGCAACGCACTACACGGCCACCGAAGGAATTCTGCCGCTGCGCGAAGCGATCGCGTCGCTCGCGAACGCCGATTATCGCGGTGACGACCGTGTGACGCCCGGTGATATCGTCGTGTCGACTGGTTCCAAGCAGTCGCTGTTCAACGCGTGCTTCGTGCTGTTTGGTGCGGGCGACGAAGTGCTGATTCCGACGCCAAGCTGGACCAGCTACTACGAAATGGTTGCGCTCTCTCGCGCAGAGCCCGTTCCCGTGTACGGTGATCCCGCGAACGGTCTCAAGGTGACGGCGGAGTCCTTGGCGGCGGCGGCTACGCCGGCGACCAAAGGCGTGATGCTCAACTCGCCCTGCAACCCAACGGGCGCGGTGTACGATCGCGCGGAGCTGGAAGCCATCCTCGCCTTGGCTGACGAGCGCGGATGGTGGGTGATCAGTGACGAGATCTATCGGCGTATCGCGTACGGCGGCGTCGCGACGTCGATTTTCGATGTGGCGGGATCGCGTGATCGTTTGATTCTCATCGATGGCGTAGCAAAAGCGTATGCAATGACCGGTTGGCGCATCGGTTGGGCGATTGCACCGCGCGCGGTCGCGCACGCGATGGGTGCGCTGCAGTCGCACACCACGTCTAACGCAGCGACGGTGTCGCAGCACGCGGCGCTCGCAGCGCTCTCCGACCGCTCTGCGGCCGACGCGTCCATCGCGCACATGGTGGGCGAGTTCGAGCGGCGGCGTGATGCGGCGCTCGCGATGCTGGCCGGCGAGCCGGGCATCGGCGTCATTCCGCCCGACGGCGCATTCTATTTGTTCCTCGACGTCAGCGGGACGCGGGGCGACGCGCGCACAGGCGCGGGCGGGGCGTTCGCACAGCATCTGCTCGAACGACACGACGTGGCCGTCGTTCCTGGCGCAGCGTTTTACACACCGGACTGGGTGCGCCTTTCGTACGCAGCACCGCTAGATCAAGTCGTGACAGGCGTGCAGCGCACAGTCGCCGCATTTCGTGAAATGATTTCGTGACGCTGCGCAATTGAATGGTCCTCTGGTGACGGCGCGAGGACGCGATATCTTAGCCCGAGAGACGCGCCCGACCGCAGCTCGGCGGAGCGTGAGTGCGGGCCGTCGCTAACGCCTGCGTAGGAGGCCGCGTGAACGTCACCGTGCAGATCGAACCAGCGACCGACATTCCATCGGCTGTGGAGTATCGCTGGGATACGGATACCGCGATTCTCACCGCGAGCCTCGCCGACAGCTCATACGCCGACGGTGCCTCCGGCTCGGTCGAACTCGCCGGTTCCGATGGCTCGTGGGTGATCCTCGATGTGCGAGGTGGTCGCATCCACGGCGTCGAAGTCGCCGTGTGGCCCGACGTCAAAAAGTTGAGCGCGTTGCGAATCCCCGCGGACACGTCGCGCGGTCGGCTCGTCGTCCCGTCAGCAGGATCAAAAGGCGGCGTCGCGATGATGCAGATGGACACAACGCTCATCGCCGAATCCGATCAGTCCGAACAAACCATCCACTTCCGACTCGGCGCCGGCCGTCACGCGCGCACGGTGTGCATCGCGCGCGACATCCTGGTCGACCTCGACGACAGCGATACCATTCGCGGTATCTGGCTCCTCAACGTTCCACCGTTCCCCGGCGACGAATGATCACCACGATCGTGCTCATCAAGTGCGATCCCAAAGAGATCCCACACTGTGCCACACGCCTCGCCGGCATCGAAGGCGTGTCGGAAGTGTACTCGGTGTCCGGTGAATGGGACCTGGTCGCGATAGTGCGCGTGGCCGAGTATGAGCGCATCGCGCAGGTGGTGACCGAGGAGTTTGCGAAAGTGCCGGGCGTCGATCGCACGCAAACGCTCACGGCGTTCAGGGCGTACTCGAAGCGCGACGTGGAGAGCGCGTTCGGCGAGTAGCTAGTGTCGTTGTTCGGAAGTTCGGTGGCGTAGAAAGCCGCGGAATGCGCCGAACGAACTGAGTTGAGCCGATTTGGCGGGCAGTTCCCCGTGGTCCGTCATGCGTTGTTGGTTTCGTGTTTTCCGACCCGTCGTCCGTCAGGCGTTGTTCGTGGTCCCGAGAGCCGGCCACGGTCGTCGCAGGATGACGAACAACGAAGGACGGACTACGGGTAGGAAAGCGCGAGACGAACAACGAAGGACGGACCGAATCCGGCGCCAGGTGTGGTGAGCTCAATGGCTTCGATGGGCCAGAGACGCTCTCTATGCCCGCCGCGAGACGTTTCCTCGCGGCAATTGGACACAGGACCTAGTCGAGGCACCACTTCGTTCGCGTCCGATACATCTCCTCCCACTTCCCGTCCTTCCACGAGAGCACGGACAGGAACGTGTCGCCGCCGAACAGCCAGCCCTCGAGGAAGATCTCGTCCACACCGTCGCCGTTCACGTCGAGGTGGTCGAAGTA